>JADLHS010000458.1 GCA_020848635.1 Limisphaerales bacterium | reverse complement strand
TGGGTGGGTGACGACAATCTACTGGTCGGAGGAAAAGCAACCCGGGATGGTGTCGCTGTAAATGGTGCACCTGTGCGGTCGGGCATTCTGTCACTCTGGACTAATCTGCCGGTTGCCTGGTCTCCTGAGCGGCATGAGAAAAAGGGAAATATCGGCTTGGCGGATGGATCGGTGCAGGGGTTCACCAGCAGCAAACTGGCAGAGGCGCTGCGCAACACTGGTGCAGCCACGAATCGGCTGGCGTTTCCCTAACTTCTGAGACTTGGCCGCCCCGTTCCATTCACACCCAATGGAGCAGCGGCGATTCGGTCTGGTTTTCAAGCCGGTCTCTTTTGATCGAGCAGGGTTGCGCATAATCTCCCAGCTTTCAAGTTACATTTGGGTCAACAATGAACATTGAACAATGACGCCGAATCGTTACTCTATCGTTGAGTTAGGAACACGTCCCGACCCGTATTTTTTGAATCGCAACCGAATCCAGCATGAACGACACCCTAGATAAATCCAGCCAACCGCGCCGCCGGAGCCTTGGCCGCACCCTCATTCCCATCGCCGGAGCACTCCTCGTTCTGGTGGTCGTCCTCTACTTCGTTGGCACGAGCGGGGCGTTCTTCAAGGGCGTCATCCTCCCCCGCGTCGGGGCCGCCCTGAACGCGGACGTGACCGTGGCCGATGCGGCGATCAGCCCGTTCAGCCGTGTGTCGTTGCGCGAACTTAAGGTCCAACCACGCGGCGGCGACCCGGTCTTCACGGCCAGCGAAGTCCGCGCCCGTTACAGCCTGTGGGCCATCCTGGGCGGCAAGATCGTCGTGACGGAAGCCGTCATCGAATCTCCGGTCATCAGCGTCATTCAGAATGCCGATGGCACCAGCAACCTCGACGCGCTGCTCAAGACCCCGACCAAGGCGGAAAAACCGGCGGCGCAGCCCGCCGCCAAATCTTCCCCCCCGCAAGTGGACGTGAAGCTCGTGGCCCTCAACAATGCCACCGTGCGCCTGGTGAAACATTACAAAGACGGGGGTCGCGATGTGACTGAAATTACCGGTCTCAACTTCTCCGCCCATGACCTCAAGAACGGCTCCGCGGGCAAAATCGAGTTGGCCGCCACCATCGCGATGGACAAGGCGGCGCAACCCTCCGCGCCGCCAGGATCTTTCCGGGCCAAAGTCGGCGGCAGTTTCGCCTTCGACCTGCTGGCCGATTTGCAACCTGCGTCCATCAAAGGCAGCACCACGTTCACGGTCGAACAAGCCGCCGGCGCCGTTGCTGAATTGACCACCCTCGCCGCCCGACTCGATTGCGAAGTCACCCCCACGGAACTGAAACAGGTTGCGCTGCGTTTCACCAAGGCCGCCGCGGCGCTCGGGGAAGTGCGCGTGAGCGGACCGTTCAACCTCGCGAAACAGGAAGGCAAGTTGAAGGCCGAAATTCTGGCCCTCGATCGTCAGGTGTTGAACCTGGCCGCCGCTGGCAGCGGCATGGACTTCGGCACGACCACGATCAATTCCAGCACGGACATTGAACTCACCAAAGGCGGACAGGAGATTTCGCTGGCGGGCTTTCTGGAGATTGCCCGCTTCCAGGTGACGCGCCTCGGTCAGACGACGCCCACGCTCGACTTGCGCAGCGACTACAATGTTCTGGTGGATAATGCCGCCCAGTCCGCGTCGCTCAAGACCCTGAACTTTGTCGGCAAGCAAAACCAGAACCCCCTTCTGCAAGCCGGGCTCGACAAGCCCCTGACCATCGCCTGGGGCAAAACCAGTGGCGCGGTCGGGGACGCCACGCTGAATCTCGCAGTGACGGGTCTGAACCTGGCCGATTGGAAGGCGTTCGCCGGCGCCGCATCCCCGGCCGGCGCGGTCAACGCAAAGTTAAAGATCGTTTCAACTGCCGGAGGCAAACAACTCGCACTCGATCTCGACAGCCGCGTGGACCAGTTTTCCGCAACTGTAGGCAGCAATCAGGTCAGCCAGGTGGATGTGCAACTGCAAAGCCACGCCTCGGCGACGGATATGAAGCAGTTCAAGCTCGCGGATTATCGGCTGGATATCGCGCACCAGGGTCAGCCGGCCTTGGTGGCTACAGGCGCCGGCACCTTTGACGCCGCGACGCAGGACGCCGATTTGCAACTGGCAGTGCAGGCCACCCTGGCGCGGTTGCTGGCCCTACTACCCCAACCGGACGCCAGCATCACCACTGGCAGCCTTGACTTCAAAAGCCATATCGTAAGCAGGGGAAAAGCCCAGACCGTCACCGGCCAGCTTGCGTTGACGGATTTCACGGGCCAGTTCGGCACGCTCCGATTCAAAAATTACGGCACCGCGCTGGGCTTTGATGTGGGCATGAAAGACAACCTGCTGGAGATTCGCAAGGCCACCGGTGAATTGCGTGAAGGCCAGAAAGCGGGCGGCCGCTTCGAGGCGAGCGGCAGTTTTGAGACCGTCAAGAAATCCGGCTCGATTGCCGTGAAACTCACCGATTTCAATCCTAACGGCCTGCGGCCGTTTCTCGAATCCGCGCTCGGGGACAAGAAGCTGGTTTCCGTCTCCCTGAACACCACCGCAGCAGTGAACCTGGCCGCGAATGGCGACGCCGCGCTCAAGACCGATCTGTCGGTCACCAACCTCGTCGTCAATGATCCCTCCGGCACCATCCCCGCCACCCCACTCGAAGCCCGCGTGCAACTCGACGCCACCGTGGCCAAACAAGTCACGCAAATCCGCCAGGGACAACTTACCCTCACCCCCACGGATCGCGCCAAGAACGAACTGAACCTGACCGGCAATGTGGATGCCTCTAAATCGAACGCCATCACGGGGACGCTCAAGCTCGCCGCTGAGTCACTCGATGTGACGCGTTACTACGATTTGTTTGCCGGAAAACCAAAGCCCGCCACGTCTGCCGCCGCCACCAAGCCAGCGCCTGCGCCGGTAACTGCTCCCGTCAATCCGGACCAGGAGCCGCCAGCCATGCCCCTGCCCTTCCAAAATTTCACCTTTGAGTTGAACATCGGCCGCTTCTTTCTCCGGCAAGTCGCCATCTCGAATTTGCTCACGACCTTACGAATTGACGGCGGTCATGTCGTGCTCAAGCCGTGCTCGCTCACCCTCAACAGCGCGCCCGTCAGTGCCACGATGGATCTGGACCTTGGGGTGCCCGGCTACAAGTATGATGTCGCGTTTAGTGCCAATGCCATCCAGCTCGCGCCCTTGGTCAACAGCTTCATGCCGGATCGCCAAGGCCAAATGGCCGGCACTACCACCGCCAGCGCGCAACTCAAAGGCGCGGGCATCACCGGCGCGAACCTGCAAAAGAATCTGACCGGCCAGTTCGATTTTGCCGCCACGAACCTCAATCTTGCTGTGGCCAACGTCCGCAGCCCGTTGCTGAAAACCGTCATCAACGTCATCTTCAGCATTCCGGACCTGATCAAAAATCCCACGGCGACATTGGGCAACTTGGTGGGTGGCCTCGTCGGCAACAGCCCGGTCAAAGGCAGTTGGAGCGATGCGTTGGCTAACTCACCCATTGATTTGATCCTTGCGCGCGGCAATGCCGGAGGGGGCCGAGTACAGTTGCAGCAGGCCGAGGTGCGCGGGGCCGCCTTCCAAGCGCAGGCCGCGGGCGAGTTGATCCTTGCCCCCGTTCTGACCAATTCCACGATGCAAATTCCCGTGCATGTTGCGCTGGGTCGCTCGCTGGCCGCCCAGGCTGGATTGCTCGATGCCAGCACCCCCACCAACGCCGTGTATTTCAGCCTGCCCGATTTCCTGACCCTGAAGGGCACACTCGGCAAGCCCAAGGCGGATATTGATAAACTGGCGCTCGTGGCGCTGGCTGCGAAAGCCGGCGGCGGTATTGCGGGTCAGATCGGCGGTGCTTCTGGCGATAAGGTTGGCGGCGCCCTCAACGCCCTCGGCGGTCTGCTCGGCGGCAGCAAAAGCACATCCGCCACCGGCCCGCAAACGAATGCACCAGCGGCCAATACCACCAACGCAGCGCCCGCGCCCAATCTCCTGGACCTGTTCAAGAAGCCGAAGAAGAAGTAAACGGTGGAACGCCGTTCGCGGCCCCGACACGACCCAACCCCAAGGCAATTGAACCCAGAATTGGGGTTCAATCTGCTTGGCTTTCAAGCACGTTTCTCGATACTCCTGCACATGGATGCCGTCCTGAACTATCTCGCAAGCCACGAAGCCCGCTTTGTGGAGGAACTCTGCCACTACGTCCGCTTCCGCAGCGTTTCCGCGCAACCCGAACACCGGCCCGACCTGCAAGCCTGCGCCGAGTGGCTGGTGAAACATTGCCTGAGTCTCGGACTCGACGCCCGCCTCTGTCCGACGGACGGCAATCCCATCGTCGTCGCCAAAACCCCGCGCCCGAAAGGCGGCCCCCGCCGTCGGCATTTCCTGGTCTATGGCCATTACGACGTGCAACCGCCGGAACCGTTTGAACTCTGGAAAACGCCACCGTTCCAGCCGACTCTTCGCGGCCGCTCGCTGTTCGGCCGCGGCGCGAGCGACAACAAAGGCCAGAACCTCGCCCACCTGAAAGCCGCCGAGGCCTATCTCAAAACCGGCACGCCCCTGCCCTGTGATCTCACGTTCGTCATCGAGGGCGAAGAGGAGGTCGGCAGCAAGAGCCTAGGCGCGTTCCTGCAACAGAATCGCGCCGAGTTGCGCTGCGACACCGTCGTCATCTCCGACACCGGCATGCCCAGCCCGAAGCATCCGGCGCTCACCTACGCCCTGCGCGGCATTGCGGCGTTTGAAATTATTGTGCGTGGCCCGTCGCGCGATCTGCACTCCGGTATTTTCGGCGGCTCGGTCCAAAACCCGGCCACCGCCCTCGCGCAACTGCTTGCCAAAGTTCACGACGCCAACGGTCGGATTGCCATTCCGGGATTTTACCAGGACGTCATTCCCCTTTCCGCATACGAGCGCAAGGAACTCGCCCGCCTTCCGTTCAACCGCGCCGCGTATCGCAAATTTCTCGGCGTGCCAGAACTCTTCGGCGAGCGCGGCTTCACGCCCGACGAACAACGCGCCGCCCGGCCCACGTTTGAAATCAACGGCCTCACCAGTGGCTATCAAGGCGAAGGCAGCAAGACCATCGTCCCTGCCTGGGCCCGCGCCAAGATCACCACCCGCCTCGTCCCCGGCCAACAGCCGGCCAAAGTGATCAAACTCGTGCGCGCGTTTCTGAAGAAACACTGTCCGCCGACCGTGACTCTGGAAATCAAAACGGGGCACGGCGCCGAGGCGTACCTCGTCTCGCCGAAAAGCGCCGATGCGCAGGCCGCATTGCGCGCGCTGCGTTCGGCGTTCGGACGCGAACCGGTGTTGCTGCGCGAGGGCGGCTCGATTCCCATCGTCAACCAGTTCAAGAAGATCCTCGGCGCGGACACCCTGCTGCTCGGCCTCGCCCTGCCTGACGACAACGCCCATTCGCCGAATGAGAAATTTGATCTGGATATCTTCGCCCAGGGCCAGCGAATGAGCGCCCTTTTGTGGCAGGAGCTTTCCGCGCCCGCTTGATCGCACGGCTTGCTTGTCCGCCTTTTTTGAGCCACCCCCCGGATGCGCCGCCGATCAAGCTATCACGACTTCAGCGTCCCCGCCGCCATCGTCCGCCCTTTAGTCCCCGCCGCCAACCGGCGGATGCCCACTGCATGAGCACCCCGACGATAAGGAGTTGGACAAAATGGTTGTTGAGCATCCGCAAGTCGTAGTAAAAGAGGGTGGAGCGGCTGCGATAGCTTGTTGCACGAGACGCCACCGGCAACAGGCCCTGCCGTCGGATTGAAATGAATGCTGCCAAAGTCATCACTGATTCTCCCGGGTGCGGGAAGGCAAACGAAGCGATACAGGCAGTTGTGCGGGCGGGGATTGAGCGTTGCGCTTGTGACGTTGGTTTCATTCCCCTCCCGGTCATAGCGGTATCAGAGCTGGAACGGCCTCAAACGGACCAAAGTAGGTCCGCAGTTTGCGACGCAGGCGAACGGAATTCGGCCTGCTCGAATTCGAACCACAACCGAGCAACAATATGACTGCCTATTCAACCGTGAAAACGCAGGCGGTTCACCCCGGCCACAAGCACCGCCGCAAGCGACGGATGCGGCTGCTCGTGTCACCCGAGGCACAGGCCTCGCAATATCCGGGGTTCTTCGTTCTGCCGCGGGCTGAATCCGCCGAACGCAGCCTGGCCCGGATGCTTGTGACTGGCCTGCTGGTGGGGCTCGCGGCCATCGCAATTTTGGCGGTGTTCTTCGCGCTCTTCGGTCTCTATTACTCGGCCCCGCGCCTGGACTTGGACAACCATCGCTGGTTGCCGTCTCCGGTCGGACCTTCCCAGCCGCTTTAGCGGTTCCCGGATGCCCTTAGCCGGGCAAGGAATAGGCTTCTATCGGCTCCGCGCCCAGCGTGCCGTAAAGGGTTTGCCAGTAATTCGCCCCTTCAACTTCGGCCAGCATCCGACGCGCGCCCGCTAAACGGACCGCAATCCCCAACCGCTCGGCTTCATTGGCATGACTGGCCCGTTTCAGAAACTTGTCCAGGTACTCGGTGTGGCGACGCCAAAGGGCCCGGTCAATCGCTTGCTTCGCCTTGAGCCGCCCGGCATACCAGTCGCTCGTGATGAGGTTTTTGCGGGTGAACAATTTCCGCACGTCGGGATGAGCGAGTCCTTTCCCCTCCCAGGAATCGTGCAACATGAGGTGGAGCAGCGCGCGCAACGGCGGACATGCCTGCGCCATGCTGCCGTCGTCAAAATACATTTTGGCGACGCGTTTCTGCGTGGCCACAATATTGTCCATGCCGTCCGCAAAAATGGCGGCATCCTGCAACTCGGGCCGGAGCATTTCGGGCGTAAAGACGGCGTGCGGATGATTAAACACGCGCCCGAAAAACGACTGCACGAACCGGATGTTGATGCGATAACCAAGGCGGCTCGCCAAAACCTTTTTCCCTGCATGCTCGAAATCCTCACACCGGTCGAGAAAATGATTGGCGATGAGAAAGTCCGGTTCGCGCTCCGGCGCTGTCATACGACACCACACTTCGGGCACGAGCAAACTGATGTCATGATCCACGCGGACGTGCGGACCGACGCACCCCGCCGCTGTGACGAAGCCGTTATGGCCGGTGAGCAGCCAGGAAACGAGGGCGTTGTTCAGATCAATGATCGGTGGCAGCGCATTGAACGGACCTTTGGTCAGCGCGCCCTCCGAACCCGCCCCGGTCGTCGAGGGCGATTTGCCGGTCATACTGCAAATGAATTCCATGAACAACTCCGGTAACTCGAAATAGTGGATCGGGTTGAACACGGCGAGCGCACGGATCCCGGCTTCCGGGGGATTGTTGCGGCGGCCGGGCAGGACGGCGGTAACCGGATTATGGATCGGCTGGCCCGGCGGCACCTGACGCCGCAGCCGGGTGGCCATGCCTGCGAGATAAGTTTCGTGTGGGTGTTGGAGATCGGAACGCATTTGCAGGTAGCGCGGATTCTTGCTGGGCTTGCCGTCCACGAGGCGCGGGTGGGCGGAACTCACGAAGAACTTCGACTCGCCGCCTTCGGCCGCGTGGCGAATGAGCGATTGCATCGGCTCGGTGAACTGATTGAAACCGATGGCTTCCTCCACCAATTCGCGCGCGTCCGCGCCCGTGAGCGGTTCGTAGTTGGAGAAGAAATTGTCATGCCGGGCAAAATCCGACTCCGTCTGTTTGTCGTAACCCCGATGGATGGCATCATCGGGCCGCTGAAAAAGCCGACGCTCGCAATTGATCACGAACTTCAGCGACGGGGACTTCACGGTGTCTGATAATTGCTGGAGCCGATCCGCTGGAACGACAACCGAGGCCGTGATGTCGTCCTCCGCCTGAATCTTCGCGGCGGGCTAAAAATCCTTCCGCAGCCCAAAGGTGCGCCACGCGCCATCGCTCTCAAAACCCACCCGCAGGCAGGTGGTGACGAGTTTGCGATTGTCACACTTGAGTTCGTTGCCCGGCGTGCCGTTGATGATGTCCACGCTGAAATGCTCGCGCCAGTTCGATTCCCACTCGGGTTTGTAGTAGCGCTTCACCACGAAGACCAGTTCCTTCAGGTATTGCGGGACGCTTTGCAGCCAAGTGTTATATTCGGGCGTGAAATCGCGTTCATCCGGCATGAGCAGCTTGATCACGGAGCCAAGCGAACGCTCCGGGGCCAACACGGCGCGGTGGTCCACCCGCCCTTTGTCCTGAAAGCGCCCGGAGTAATCCCGGTTGATCAACTCGGCGACCTTGGCAAAATCCGCTTTCAGATTGGCCACGAACACCGGTCCGGTGAGGACGGCATCCGTGATGGATTTGGAAATCTCCGACTTACCCCCGCCGGATACGGTGCTGGGCTTGTGACACAACGCGCCCTCAGCAGCGACACCCACCAACCGCCACGCGCGGTTCAGTCCCGGTTTCTCCATCCGCACCTTGTAGCCGGACGGGCGGACGTAAGTCTGACCCGGCAACAATTTGATCGCTTGCTCGCCGCTGGCGTTCGTCCAGAAGACCCGTTGGGCGTGTAGATCAAAACGTGCGTTCTCCGGCACGTACAGGATGTCCGGGAATTTCTTGTCCACGGCGTAACCTTCCGGCTTCACGCTCAACAGCTCCCGATACAAGGATGCGACCGCGGAAAAAGTATGGCCGAGTTGCTTCACATGAACATCCCCGCTGAATTCCTCCCCCAGATCGTAAGCCGGAAACACCAGTGCGCCCCCGGCGTGCTCCTCCTCGCACAAGCCGAACAGATTTGCGGCGTAGCTGATCTGCGTTTTGACCTCATTTTTTCAATAGCCGAAATAGTTGTCGGCGATGAGAGTTACGATGACACCGCTTTCGTCCCGGCAGGTGATCTTAAAGGCTCCGCCGTTGTTGTAGCATTCGTTCTCCTCGCGCCAGCACATGCCGTCGCGGCGCTGCCGTTCTGTGGCTTGATCCCAATGCGGGAGGCCCACGGATTTCTTCGTGGCCGTGACCAAGTGCGGCGCGAGAATGACGCAGCCGGTGTGCCCCGTCCAGTGCTCCGGATCGAGGCCGGCATCGTTTTCCGGCAGCAGAGGATCACCGGCGTTGCCAAAAATGGTTTCAACGAAATCCAGATTGCACACCAGATTGCCCGGAGCGAAGAACCGGATTTCCATCGTTTTCTCCGCAATGAACCCCGGAACTTCCGGGCAAACGATCGGGCGCAGCAGGACGGAGACGAAACACTCGGCCGGTTGGGGTTGCGTGGCCGTGAACGGCAGGCGCATTAATTCGCGCGGCGGGTTGAGCGCCAAGCCGAGCAACCTGGCAAAAGTGGCTTGCGGGACAGCCGCCTTGTCATCGGGAACGGGCAGTCCGCCTTCCACAATGTGGAAAATACCCTGGGTCGTGCGCCGGTCGCTGCGGGGATTATGCAAGACGCCCTGCTGAACGCGATAGGAGTTGACGATGTCGGACGCAAAAACATCACGATCCAGCGGCAGCGACAACACGCGCGCCAGGCCGGGGCGATCCAGGGTGAAGGTGCGCAATGGCAGGCGCGGGACCGGCACATCCT
>JADLHS010000688.1 GCA_020848635.1 Limisphaerales bacterium | reverse complement strand
GTCGGCAGCGCAATCAGTGCGGATAGCCAGTGGAAGATCTGGCGGGTTGATGCATCCGCGCCTGACCACACCGAGACCGAGAGCAGCATGATGTTCATGGCGCCGAAGCCAGCAACCGCGAGTGCGCGCAGCAATTCGCTCCGTGCGTCGTCGCGGTCATCGCTCCCCTTTTCCTGCGCATGCACGCTGAAGCCGAGCGCCGCGAGCGTTTCGATGAGCGGCGGCGGCGTGGAGGTTCGCCAGCGGACTCGCACGCGCTTGGTCGAGAGATTGACGCGCGCCTCCGTGATATCCGGGAGATTTTTCAGCGCCCGTTCGATTCGGGCGATGCAACCGGCGCAGTGGATTTCCGGGACAACGAGTTCGGCTTCGCGCTCGCCGCCGGCTATGGGAACGCTGGCGAGCACAAGCTCGGCTGCAGCCCGATCAAGCCCCCGCAAACTTGTGTCGGCTTCAGTTTGCGAGCGCACGATAGGCATGCCAGACGCCGTGGCCGAGCACGGGGAAGACGACGATAAGGCCGAGGAAGAAGGTTGCGATGCTGAACGCAGACAGCACGCAGACGATCAAGGCCCACATGATCATCACCGGCCGATTGCCCCATACGCGCGCCATGGAAAGCCCCATGGCGGTCAGCGCATCGGTGCGTTCGGCAAGCAGCATGGGCATCGCGAAAACGCTGATGGCGAAAGCGAAGGCGGCGAAGAGACCACCGACAGCGGTCCCGACCAGAAGCATGGCCCATCCGGTCGGCGTCGTCAGCAGCATCTCGGCGATATGGTCGATACCCGGAAAGGGTCGCACGCCGAAGAAGAGCGCATAGACGATGACGGCCGCGCGCATCCATAGAAGCGCCAGAAGACTGAGCAGCACGCCCGCGAAGATGACCTGATAGCCAGACTGCGCCCGCACGAAGAGCATGCGGAAGAAGCGCACCTTCTCACCGGCTGCGATGCGGCGGCTCTTCTCGTAAAGGCCGATCGCGAGGATCGGGCCCACAACGAGGAAACCCGCGAGCGCCGGAAAGAGGATGTAGTCGAGGCGGAGCGCGAAGAGACCCCAGACGATCGCTGCCGAGACCGAAGCGACGAGCAAACCATAGAGCAGGCTTGCGAGTGGATTGACCCAGAAGTCGCGCCAGCCAGCGCCAAGCCAGCCGAAGGCCGCTGATACGGGCAGGTGGCGGTTGAAGTCATAGGCCGGCGGATGGCGCGGCTCGACGGCTGGCAATGACGACATCAGCGCCTCCTCATTCGGACCGGCACGCGGATTTCGCGGCGGCGTCTGCACCCTCGCGGGCATGCGCCACGCAATCGGGCTGGGTTGTCATAGCGACATAGGCGAGATGCGCGTTGGCGCCCACGAGCAGGAGAAGGCCGGCGGCGACGGCAAGCCAGACTAAGACCGGGCGATTGCGGGCGGAGGCTTTCGCGGTCACTCGGCCCTCCGCTGTTGATCAATCAAATACAAAGTGAGCATGCGCCGCTGCGCGAGCGTGAGGCGCGCCTCCCATGCTGGCATCTGCCCTTGCCGCCCAGACCACACGGTTTGGAACACCGACTCTTGATCACCGCCATAGAGCCACTCGTCGTCGGTGAGGTTGGGCGCGCCCAGCTGCTGATTGCCTTCGCCGCGCGCGCCATGACAGGAGGCGCAGTTGCCGGCGAACACCTCGGCGCCCCGCGTGAGTGCGGCGCTGGGCGCGGGTGCGCGTGCGGCGGACAAGGACCGCACATAAGCGACGACCGCCCGCACGTCCTCTTGCGGCAGCAATTGATCGCGCCCGAAGGCCATCATCTGCGACACATGCGCGTCGGGGTGGCCAGAATTGACGCCCGCGCGGATCGTCTCGGCGATGGCGTCAGGCGCGCTGCCCCATAGCCACGCGTCGTCTCGGAGGTTCGGGAAACCGGGTGCGCCGCCGCCATTCTGCCCATGGCAGGCCGCGCAATTGTCGCCAAAGAGCGATGGCGCACTCTCGCGGACGCGCGTCATCAAAGCTGGGTCGGCGAGCGCTTGATCAAAGGGCATCTCTTCGAGCTTTTGGGTCCAGGCCGCGCGCCCTGCTTCCGCGCCCGCGACCTCGCGCGCGACGCTTGTGCGCTGGTCGATGCCGAGCAGCCCTTTGGTGTAGGAAAGCCCCGTCGGCCAAGCCGGCATCAAAACCCAATAAACGACCGAAAACAGAAACGCCGCGACCAAGAAGAAATACACGGGGCGTGGCACCGGCGTGTTGAGTTCCTTGATGCCGTTCCATTCATGGCCGGTCGTTTTGTAACCGCTATGCGGATCGCGCTCGTCTACGGACACGGGCGGTCCCCTTCGTCTAAAATGGCGCGTGCGGCTTC
>JADLHS010000457.1 GCA_020848635.1 Limisphaerales bacterium | reverse complement strand
CCGCGTTGATTTCAGGCAAGTCATCCCGGCATTGATCGGAGGATGCGTAGCAAGAATCAAGACGAAGAGGGTTGTCGGTAGGTGTCAAATCCCAAGCCCGGAACGAATTTCGGCTTTAGCCGGACGGGGTTCCTCACCATGCTGTCCGCGTGGAAGCCGCACCAATTCTTGCGATCGTGGTGGTCTTGGTTTGCGCCGGTGCAAGTTTCTTCTTTGCGCTGGCGGAGACGGCGCTGTTTTCGCTCAGCAAATGGCAGGTGCGTGAACTCACCCAGCGGGCTGGTCGTGCGGGCGGCGTTGCGACACGCTTGCTGGCCGAGCCGCAAGACCTGCTGGCGACGATGGTGCTGGGCAACACCTTTGCCAACGCCGGCATGTTGGCGGTGGGACTTTGGCTGGCGCTCGGCGACCGCGGGCCGCTGGCAGGGACAGTCGCGACGGTGGCCGCGGTTTTTCTGCTCACGCTCTTCTTCGGCGAGGTGCTGCCAAAAACGCTCGCGGTGCGCCGGCCGGAAGTCTGGTCGTTGCGGGTGGCGCGGCCGCTGGCGTGGCTGCATTGGGTCGCGCGACCGTTGCACCAGCTCGCGCAGCGGCTCAATCACGCCTTGCTGCGGGCGGCGATTCCGGAATCGGTGAAACCGCAACAGATGTTGACGGACGCCGATTATCAGGAGTTGGTGGAGTTCGCGTTTCAGCAGGGCAACCTCGCCCGATCCGCGCGCGACATCATTCTGCAGATCGTCAATCTGGATCGGCGCACGGTACATGACGTGATGCGGCCGCGTGCGCAGATGGCGGCGATCCCGGATGATCTGGCGCTCGATCAAATGATCACGGCCGCGCGTCATTCCCGGCATCGGCGGCTCCCGATGTTTGACGAGACGCCGGATACGATTGTGGGCATTCTGAACACGCGGGCATTGCTGCTGGATCCGAATGTGGACCTCGCGGACGCCATCGAGTTTCCGTCGTTCGTGCCGGAGACGATGAATCTGCTGCAACTTTTCAAAAGCTTGCAGCGACAGCGGCGGGGGATGGCGATTGTGCTGGATGAATTTGGCGGCGTTTCCGGCTTGGTGACGATGGAGGACATTCTCATCGAACTGGTCGGGAAGTTTCGTCGCGCGGTTGAGAGCGAGGGATTTGTCATGGAAAAGTTGGCGCCGGGTCGGTGGCGGGTCAACGGAACGATGCGGCTGGACGATTTTCGGCGGGAGTATCGCGAATTGGGCGAAGTGGCGGGCGTCGAGACCATGGGCGGGTTGCTGTTGAAGCTGCTGGACGTGGTGCCCGGAACGGGCGAGACCGCGGCATTTCGGGGGCTGAAACTCACGGCGAGCGTGGTGGATGAACGGCGGGTGCGAGAAGTTCTGGTGGAACGAGTGAAATAACATGGCAAAACATCCAACATCCAATCACGAAGGTCGAACCACGAAGGAGTCATTTGTGGGCCGCTGCTTTGCGGGTGGGTGGATTAGGTCCTTCGTTGTGGGTTTTGTCTGATCATGGAAACCAACCTTTTCATCGCGCTTGGGCTCGTTGGCTGTCTCGTCCTGTCGTTCTGGCTGAGCGGCATGGAGGCGGGCGTGCTGGCCTTGAGCCGGTTGCGGATCCGCCAGCAGATGCGGGCGGGCCGGCCTTCGGCGAAGGTGTTGCATCAATTCCTGGAGAACCCGGAAAACTTTCTCTGGACGATTGTGGTTGGCAATACCTTGGTGAACTTCGTGGTGTTGGGGTGGTTTTTTTCGACGTTATACGGCCAGGTCTCGCTGCGTTCCGGATGGTTTGCGCTATGGTTTTTCGTGGTGGGCCTCGTGTTCTACACCTTCTTCGATCTGCTACCCAAGATGTTATTCCGCACCTTCCCGAACCGCTTGTGCCTGGCGCTGGCGCGGCCTTTCCGGGTTCTGCATATCGGCCTGCGACCTCTCGTGGCGGTGGTGGAATGGGGGTCGCGGATGCTGCTACGATGGTCAGGGGGGAAGATGCATGCCGGCCATCTCTTTGGAAATCGCGAGGAGTTGCGGCTCGTGACCCAGGATTCCGAGCAGGTCTTTACCAGTGAGGAACGCGCGATGATCAACCGGGTGCTCGATTTGGAAAATGTCAAGGTGCGCCAGATTGCAAAACCGCTCGCCGAGGCGACGACCATTTCCATCGAAGCGACGGTGGCGGACGCGCTGATGCTGTTTCGCGAGAGCGGGCTGACGCGGCTGCCGGTCTGGCAGGAGCGCAGCGGCGTCCGGCGCATTGCGGGCATGGTCAGCGCCGAGGGCCTGATATTTGATGAGCAGTTAGATCGGATGCGCAAGGTGTCGGAGGTGATTGTGCCGGCTTTGTTCATGGATGAGGATTTGCGGCTGGATATGGCGCTGGATCGGTTGCAGCGCGGCGGTCAGCGGCTGGCGGTTGTGCTGGGGCGTGATGGCCGGGAAGTCGGGATCGTCAGCCTGGCGGACATGCTGAAGACGATGTTCGGGGAGGTGAAGCTGTAATGGACTCGCACCATCTTTCGCTGCTGGCCTTGAAAATCCTCGCCGTGCTGGTGCTCGTGGCGTTGAACGGATTCTTCGTGGCGACGGAATTTGCGCTCGTGAAGGTGCGACTTACGCAATTGGAGCCGCTGGTGGCTCATGGACAGCGGCGGGCGCGGATGGCGCGGCATATCGTCACCCACCTCGACGCGTATCTCAGCGCGGCGCAACTGGGGATCACGCTGGCGAGCCTGGGACTGGGGTGGATCGGCGAACCCATTTTTGAAGAGTTGCTCCAGCCGGTGTTTGTCGCGTTTGCCGTGGAGAGTCCGACCCTGCGAAAGTCCATTGCCTTCGCCGTGGGGTTTACGGTGATTACCTTCTTGCACATCGTGGCGGGCGAGCAGGCGCCAAAATCGTTCGGCATCCGGCAACCCCTGTCCACCGCGCTCTGGGTGGCTTATCCCATGCGGATTTTTTACTTCATTGCTTTTCCGTTCATTTGGCTGCTGAACGAAAGTTCGCTGGGATTGTTGCGAGTGCTGGGCCTGCAACCGGCGAGCGAACACGAAAGCGCATCATCTGAGGAGGAACTTAGCGTGCTGGTGGCGACGGCGCAGAAGCATTTTGGTGCCTCCAGCTTCAGCCGAGACCTCGTGCAAAACGCGCTCGAACTGCGGCATCGTGTGGCGCGCGACGTGATGCGACCGCGCCAGGAAATCACCATGCTCGATACGGGTGCCACTGTCGTCGAGTGCCTGGAATTGGCGGAGAAAACCCGTTATTCTCGCTTCCCAATCGCGGAGGGCGGCAACCTCGACCGAACCCTTGGTGTGTTGCACATCAAGGAACTGTTCGCGCTGCGGCACACGGTGCGCACCGGGGCGGACTTGCTACCAGTGGCGCAAAAATTGATTTATGTGCCGGAAACCGCCCGTCTCGAAAAGTTGTTGCAGTTGTTCCTCGAACGGAAACTGCATCTGGCCATCGTGGTGGATGAATATGGCGGTACGGTGGGACTGGTGACATTGGAGAACATCATCGAAGAACTCGTGGGGCAGATTCAGGACGAGTTTGATCAGGAGCAACCGCTGCTCACCCGGTCGAGTGAGACAACCTGGGAGGTGGCGGGGGCGCTTCCGCTGCACGAATTGGAGGAATTGGTCGGGCTGCCATTGCCGGCGGAGGGCATTACCACAACGAGTGGTTGGGTGACACACAAGCTGGGGGGATTTCCCAAAACGGGTGACGTAGTGAAAATCGGCGTATGCGAACTGCGAGTGGAAGAAACCGACGGCTCCCGCGTGGCGCGGCTACGGGTGACGAAGCGTTGACCGAGGTGGGCGACCGGTTACCAGCGGGCGCCGCGCACGGCGAAGATCGCGGTCGCGATTCCCGTCAGCACACACAACCCCGCCGCGGTCCAGAGTTGGTTGCGGAAGGCGCTGGTCGCAAACAGCGTCAACAAGAGCAACCAGACAACAAGGGGGTGATAGTCCACGCGCGATTTTCGCGCGCGGGACGTCTTTAGAGTCAGCGCGGGTGTGGTGAACACCAGGATGAGCAACGCGGTGAGCAACCAGCCGAGGAAATTGACGAGCGGGGCGTCATACCAAGTGACGGGGAACTTCGTCGGCAGCCAGCGCCAATAGTGATTGGCGTGCGCCGCGAACGGTTCGAGCGCGAGATCAAAAAGCATCACCAGTGTGGCGGTGAGGCCAATCAACCCGAATCCGTAGCTCCTCAGCTTGCGCCAGGGGCGGAGCATGAGTTTGGCCACCCCTCGCGTATTCAAGATGGCGATAATCCAGATCAACGGTATCGGCCAGGCAAGTGCGTTGAAGAACTGTGGACCGGCGGCGACCGAATAAACGAAAGGTCCAAACGGGAACGCCGTTTTGGCGCCCAAGCCGTGCACGAGACCGCCAAGAAGGCTGATGACGACTGTGACAAGCAGGACTTTTTGTCCGGGGAGAATGCGCGCGAGTGCGGCCAGCGTGGCCATGGCGGCGGTCAGAACGAGCACGGCTTCGGACCAACCGGGCTTACTGGATACCGGCGCACCGGTTATGAGCGGCCAGAGAACGAGGATAAAACTCACCAAAGCCAGGACGGAAAGCGTGTGGCTCCCCAGGTCCAGCAGGCGTGTGATCGGGACGACCTCGGCGGTAGGGCGGCGGGATAGCGATGGCGAATCCATATCGGTGGCGCGGAGCGTAAAACCAAAATTCACCAAAACGAAGTCCAAAAGTGGACACTGGTCGTGCCGTCTCATGGGCACGTTTGGAGCGCGGAATTCAAGCGACCTGGACTCTGTCATACCACAATTAACGAACATTCGTTGTGATCTACGGTTTTGGTTCGTTCCAGCCAACCGAAGTCCCTGTTCATAACCGCCCCGTCCCGTTCCTTGGCATCAAACTTGTTTATTTCGGACGCAGATGAATGACAAACCAATGGAGTTGAGCGAAACGATGCGGGCGATTCGCGATTGTGCCACGCAAATGAACGCACGGTACGGCAGCCCCGTCTTTGACGAGTGGGTGGTGGTGTCGCTCCAGGACCCGCAGCCACGTGTGCTTGGCTACGTCGGGCCGCGCCACGAAGCGTTCGCGAAGAATTTTAGCCGCGATCTCGGCGGTTTGCGGGCGTCGCTCTTGACTGGTCAACACCAGGTCGGTGACTTCGAGTTTGCCCGGCACGCTGCCGGCACGAGCTTTGAGGCCTTCATGGTTTTGGGCGAAGGGCTTTATCTGATCTGCAATAACACGCGCTGTTCGATGGATGAAATTGCGAGGAACCCCCGATGGTTAAGCGCGCAGGTACCGTTTGCCGATCTGAGCGAACGAATGTGTGCCGCTTCAACCGCGGGTGTGCGCTAAAATTCAGCGCAGCACACCTTGTTTCAGGAAGAATCCGTACGCCGCCACGAGCGCAAAACCCACGATCCGGGGCAATCGTCCTAGGACACCTACGAACACCAGGTGAATCGCGGTCGCCGCGCCGATGATATACACGCCGGTTAGGAAAACGCCGGGCAGCTTGAGTGTGTGATGCGCCGCGAAGATACCGACGCACAACGGCAGGCAGATGTGGCCGTCGCCAACCTGGGACGTGTAAACGACTTCCGGTTTTCTGCGCCAGCCGTAGTAGAGTGCGAGCATCGCATTCGGCAGCACCATCAGCCAGCCGCTCAACCAGCCGAGATTCTTTGCGGAGATGAATCCGCTGTGGCTTCTCGCGAGCCACGTCATCAGCCAGTCAATGCTCACATACGACGCATAAGCCCCCCCGCCGAGCAACGCCAGATTTAGCGGCAGCTTCCACCCCAATGACTTTCCTTGCCGCGCATTGGTCTTCAGCACCTCGAAGACGTGGAAGCATTGCCAGAATAAAAACAATCCTACGAGGACCAGGCCGTCATTGAAGTTCAAGCTACCATCCCGGCCCAAGGCATAGACTGCGCCGGTAAAAAAGAGCACGGCTGTCAACGTCAGCAACAGCGAAAGGCGATGAAGCTGATCCGCCGATGGACCGCCGTCTTTTTTTGATTTGCCCTTCGGGGCCGCCGCCGGTTTTGCCGGCCATAGGATCGCGGGCAGTCCGATGAGCAGAGTAAGGTTCGTCACGTTGTTGACGAGCGCGTTAGTCATCACGTCTTCGCCGGGGCCGCCTTTGTGGGCCAGTAGGAAGGCGAAGATCAGATTCCCGATGCCGGAGCAATATGGCATGATGAGCGTGCCCAGCACCGTGCCCTCAAAGCCGCCGTCGCTCATCGCCTCCAGCCGCCAAATCATCAGTAGCGATGCGGCGATGAAAACTGCGAGAAAACACCACGGGGCATAAGTGCCGGTGCGTTCAATCTGATGAATCCAAGAATTCAAGGCGGCGGAGTTAAGCAGTCTATCAGGGGAGAGCCAAGTGGGATCGAAGCTGGGCGCGGCTCATCTATTTGGGGCCGAGCTTCGCCATGATTCCTGCTGGCATGATCCCGTAAATCTTCACCACTTTATGCCGCGCGGTCTGGCCGCGGATCAGTTCCACCTTGCCGCGCGAACAAGCCAGGGTGTCCGACAGTAACCGGAGCAACGCTTCGTTAGCGGCCGCGTCCATGGGCGGCGCGGTGACGCGGATGCGAAGTTCCGGGCCGTGTGGTTCGCCAATCTCGTTCTTCGTGGCCCGGGGTTGCAACTTTATGGCGAGCGTTACGCCATCGGTTTGGGCGGTGATGAAAGCGGGGAGCGACCCCTCACCCTGCTCCTCTCCCAATCGGATGGGGGGAGAGGGTCCGTTGGGACGTGAGCGGCTTTTATTTTTCCGATCGTGCATTCTCCGGGGACTTTGCCAGAATCAGTCCCAAGATGAACATCAAAATACTTTGGACGGCCGCCGCGCTGGTGGTCGGCGTTGGGCTGGCTGGCTGCGAATCGTCCCGTTATGAACCCGCAACCGTTCTGCCGGGAGGCCAACCCGCGGTGTTGCCGCCCCAGCCGCAGCTGGCCGAGATCGAGCTGATCGCTCACGCCGCCGCGCAACCACCTGCCCCGATCGAGGGCGAAGGTTGGCGACCCTTGTTCGATGGTCGATCGCTCACGGGTTGGAAGGTCACCGACTTCAAGCAGGGTGGGAGCGTGGAGGTGCGGGATGGATTGTTGGTATTCTTCAAGGGGGACAATTTCGTCGGCGTCAACTGCACCAATGAAATCCCGAAGGCGAACTACGAGCTTACATTTGAGGCGATGCGCCTAGCGGGCGATGACTTTTTTTGTGGATTGACGTTCCCGGTGAACGACTCGTTTTGCAGCTTGATTGTGGGTGGTTGGGGCGGCGGGTTGGTGGGGCTGTCGAACCTCGATGGCGCGGATGCCTCGGAGAACGAGACGACGAAGTTCATCACCTTCGAGAAAGGGCGGTGGTATCGCGTCCGGCTGCGGGTAACGGAGCAAAAGATCGAAGCCTGGATTGAGCAGAAGCAGGTCGTGGATGTAAACACGGTCGGCCGGAAAGTCTCGTTGCGGTTTGGGGACATTGAGCGTTCGAAGCCGTTCGGACTTGCGTCCTGGAGCACGAGCGCGGCGTTTCGCGGCCTCAAACTGCGTCCGGTGACGGCCCCATAATTTTCCGGGCGGCGGCGACGTCGCGACCAATTTGCTCCCGCAGCGCCACCACCGAGGCAAACTTCATTTCGGCACGCAGCCGAACGGCAAAGGTAACTTCCATTTCCGCCCCATAAACCTCCTCGTTGAAATCGAGCAGGTGGACCTCGACGCGGAGTTGCGGAGTTGCTGGTTGGAGCGTCGGACGATAGCCAAGGTTGACGACGGCTTGATGGCTTTGGCCGCCGACGGTGGCGCGCGCGGCGTAAACGCCATTCGGCGGAAGGACAAAACCGGTCGTGTCCAGATTCGCGGTGGGGAAACCAAGTTGCCGTCCGAGTCGGTCGCCCTGCACTATCCGTGCGGCGAGGGAGTAGGTTCGGCCGAGCATCTGACTGGCGGCGTCAAGGTCACCAGCGCGAATGGCTTCGCGGACCCGGGTGCTGCTAACGACCTGGCCATCGAGCGCGACAGCGGCGATGCCGTGGACGGTGAAGTTCATTTCCGCGCCGAGCTTTTGCAGGAGCGCCACATTGCCGCTTCGCTGATGGCCGAAGACGAAATCCGCGCCGACGCAGATGCTTTGGATGGTGCCAAGGTCACGGACGAGGTGGCGGATAAAAGCCTCGCCGGTTTGTTGACTAAACGCCTGGTCGAACTGAAGCAGAAGCAATGCGTCCGTGTCGAGCGATTCAATGGTGCGAACCTTTTGCGGCAGGGAATAGATCAACGGCGGCACGCGGTCGGGCGCGACGATGGCGTTGGGATGACGATCGAAGGTGACAACGACGGCGATGCCGTCGTGTTTGCGGGCGTCGGCGATGGTTTGCCGGATGATTTGTTGATGGCCGAGATGGACGCCGTCAAAGACTCCAATCGCTAGACAGACTTCGCGGCTGCCGGCTTGAAGTTCGTGGGCTTGGTGGATCGTCATCACGCCGCAAAGTGTAGCGACCCCGCGAACAAACGCTGCAAGTTTCTTGCGGACGCGGGCCGCCCACACCCCGGCGGCTCAGACGCCCTCGCCAAAGAGGTTCGCCAGACGGGCGGCCAGCTTGCGCCGGGCCACGGCGTAGGAGAAATATTTCAGGCACAGGTCGTAATTGATCCGCGCCCATTCCTCGCGCAGGCGGTGGCTTTCCAGGACGGTGCGGGTCTGCTCGACGACTTCGCGCGTGACGAGTTGTGACATCTCGACGATCTTAAAGCCGAGCGGGTCAATGTCGCGCGAATAAACTGCGTAGGAATTTACCACGATCGCCTTCCGGAAATAGATCGCCTCGAGAAACGCGTTGCCGAAGCCCTCGTACTGGCTCGGGTAGGTGACGAGGTCGGCGTGCGGATAAACATCAAACAACGTGTAGACTTTCTTACCATCGTTCGTTACGCCGCGCGTTTCGCCCACGCGATCGGCGATAAACCGCACGTCAATCTTCGCGTCCTCGATGCGGTCGCGCAGCATCTGCATGTAAGCGCTGCCCTCGTCCCCGGCGGGATGCGAGATGACGAGTTTGGCGCGGGGGTCCTGCAGACGGCGGAGGAGTTCGATGGCGTGTTCAATGCCCTTGCGCTGCACCACGCGGGTGGGCTGGAGAATGAACCAATCGTCGTCGGCCAGCCCGATTTCGCGGCGCAGGTCGCGATTGTAGATGTCCAGGCCGGGCGCGGGCGTTTCGAAGTCGAACACGTTGGGGATGATGGCCGCGGACCGGCTGCAACGCCGGGCCAATTCCTTCTGGGCCATTGAATTGATGACCACATGTTCCACGCCAGGTTGGGCTCCGGGAAACGCCGCGCGGAGATAGTCGTTCACCGCGCTCACTACGAAGCGTTCACGCTCCCAGGCAAAGTCATGGTGATGTGCAATGGTGGGGAGGCCCGTTTCAGCGAGAACTTCTGTCATCGCCAGCCCCAACGGAATGTGCATCGGGATTGCCAGGATGTTTTGCGGGATCAGGACTTCGACTTGGAACCGCTCGATGAAATGATACAGTTCGTTTTTCAACCCCTCCTTGAGCGTGTGGATTTCATCGGTGGTCGCGCGGGTCCGGGTTTTCACGCCGAAGAGCTTGGTCTGGAGAGCGGCCACTTGCGGGTGATTGAAATAGGCGAGTGGCGACAGGTGGCTAACGTCTGGCGGTGTATCGAGCAGACCGGCCAGCCAAAAGCATTCATGGCCCATGCCATGCAGAATGTGTGCCCACTTCTTTGCCTCCAGCGTGACGCCATCCGTGCCGTGAAAGCGGGTGGAGATGAAACCGATGCGCTTCGGTGCGCCGGTGGTCAGGATGCAGGTGCTCATGGGTCGGTTTGGTTCCCGGGTCTACCTAAACCCCTTTCGCCACCGCCGGGCTTGGGTATCCAAACCCGCCAGATGTCTCCGGGGCGATAGGTTCCCGCCAGCAGTTCGCGGCGCCGACGCGGCAGCAGTTCCCGATGATGTTCATTCACAACTTCCACACGCTGACCGTCCGCGCCGGGCGCTCCCTTGTTCTGAATGACTTTGTACAGCACCCTCAGAAGATTGAACTCGGAGGCCACTGCATCCAGCAACAAATTCCCGTCCACGGCTCCGGTCATGAAACCGCTGAACTCCTTGCCCTTGGCTGTATGCAGCCGCGCCTTGGCCATTCCCGATAGATCGGGAACTTCCGCGGCTTGGCTTCCTTGCGGGCTGGTGGCGAACACCAAGTTCAGTTGTTCTGGTTTCGTTGTTCTCATCTTCATCAT
>JADLHS010000456.1 GCA_020848635.1 Limisphaerales bacterium | reverse complement strand
GGTCCTACATGCAGGACTGGCTGTTCAAGGCCACCGATTACAACTGGCGTTTGCTCCCGCGCGAAGGCGGAAAGTTGCGCGCGGTGGCCGACATTGGTACGCATTGGATGGACACTGTCTCGTTCATCCTCGGTGCGCGGATCACGGCGGTCTTGGCCGACCTGGCCACCTGGCACAAGCAACGTCGGCGTCCCCTCGGCGAGGTGCAGACCTTCGCCAAAGCCAACGCGAAAATGAAATACGCCACCTACCAGGTCCAGACCGATGATTTTGCCAGCGTTCTGTTGCGCTTCGGCAACGGCGCGCGCGGCAACCTGGCGGTGTCGCAAGTCGCCGCCGGTCGCAAGAACAGCTTCCGCCTCGAAATCTACGGCGCAAAGAAATCCGCATGGTGGAGTTCAGAAGAACCGGAGCGGCTGCATTTCGGCAACCGCGATGGGGCCAATGAAACCGCCGTGCGCGCCACACCGGCCTTTGGCGACGGCGCGGCGGGCTTCATGGATTATCCGCCCGGACACGTCGAGGGTTTCCCGGACAGCTTCAAGATGAATTTTCGCGCCATCTACTCGGCCATCACCGGGGCCGATCATGGTCTCTTTGCCACGGCTGCCGACGGCCACCAAGAAGTTGCGGTGTGCGAGGCGATCATTCGGAGCAACAAAGCCCAAACCTGGGTAAAGGTGTAATCATGAAAAACAACGCGATGAAACTGGGATTCGTCAGCGCCATTCTCCCCGAGCTATCGCTGGCGGAGGTGCTGGCGTTCGCCGCGGCCGAGCGGTTCGCTTGCGTCGAGATCATGTGCTGGCCGGTCGGCAAGTCGGAGCGCAAATACGCCGGCATCACGCACCTTGACGTGGATGGCTTCACGCCGTCGCGCGCCGGGGAAGTCCGCGCGCTTTGCGCGCAGCACGGCGTTTCGCTCACCGCGCTGGGGTATTACCCGAATCCGCTCGATCCCAATCCCAAGGTCGCGAAGGCCGCGGTGAATCATCTCAAGAAGGTGATCAAGGCTGCGGCGGTCCTCGGTCTGAGGAACGTGAACACCTTCGTCGGCCGCGACTGGACCAGAAGTGTGGACGACAACTGGCCGCGTTTCCTCAAGACGTGGCGTCCACTCATCGCTTTCGCGGAAGACCACGACATCAAGATCGGCATCGAGAACTGCCCGATGCTGTTCACGCGCGATGAATGGCCCGGCGGCAAGAATCTCATGACCACGCCCGCCATCTGGCGGCGTGCGTTCAGCGACATTTCGTCAAAGCACTTCGGCCTGAACTACGACCCGTCGCACTTCGTGTTGCAGCAGATGGATCCGGCCAGTCCCTTGCGCGAATTTCAATCCAGGCTCTTTCACCTCCATGCCAAGGATGTGAAGATCCACCATGACCGCCTGGATCAGGTCGGGGTTTTCGCCCATCCGAATGACTGGCATCAACCGCGCATCCCCGGCTATGGCGAAATGGATTGGGGCCGGTTCATCGGCGCCGTGATGGAAACCAGCTACCGCGGCCCGCTTTGCATCGAAGTGGAGGACGACACTTTCGGCAAGTCGCTGCCCGGGCGGAAACAAGCGCTGAAGGTTGCTGGCAATGTGTTGCGGCCATTCGTGCCTGTGAATTGACGCTGCCCAGACCCATGAATCTTGGCTGAAACGGACCACCCAGCGGCTCGCCGACTTTTTCGTGCAAGAAATTCCCCGGAAGTGCGATTATATCTCCAGTGCAGTCCATCCATAAACCTGCCGGAGGAGAGGAGTTCATTCCCACCCGGTTGAGCCTGTTGAGTCGTCTCAAGTGCTGGGACGATCAGGAGAGTTGGCGCGATTTCTTCGACACCTACTGGAAATTTCTCTACAGCGTCGCGATCAAGGCCAGCCTCTCAGCCGCCGACGCACGCGACATGGTGCAGGAAACGGTGGTGGCCGTGGCCAAGGGGTTGCGCGAGGGAAGGTTCAAGGCGGCAGAAGGCAGTTCGTTCAAGGCGTGGCTCAAGCTGATCGTGCAACGGCGCGTTGCCAGTCACTTGCGCCGTCGGCGCCTGCCCTACGCCGAGCCGATGCCCGGTGGCGAAGACACCGAATTAACACCCCGCGTGGAACGAATTCCTGCGCCTGATGCCAGTGTCGTGGGTGAAGTGTGGGAGGAGGAGTGGGCCAAGAACCTCGCCGACGCCGCGATCGAGCGGGTGAAACAGCGCGTCGGTGCCAAACAGTTCCAGATGTTCGATCTCTATGTGCTGAAGGAATGGCCAGTTCGTGAGGTAGCGAAGACGCTCCATGCCAACATCGCCCAGGTTTATCTCGCCAAACACCGCGTCACAGCGCTTATCAAGCAGGAAACCGATAAACTGCGGAAGCGCATGGAGGCGGAAGGATGAAAATATCATGATCCGCCCGCTCCAATCCCTCCTTGCCTGGCTCCGGCCCCAAGCCCCCGCACGCCGTTACCGCGTCACCCCGCGCCACAATGCTTACGCCTTCCGCCGCGCGATGCTGCATGAAGCGATGCGCGAGTTGAAACGCGACTCCGCGTTTGCCACGTTACCCGCACGTCGGCATTCTTGAGCCACGCTCCGCGACCGATGAACGCCGACCCCAACGCCCGCGACAAAATGCTGAACGACCTCAGCAACACGTTGACTCCGGCATCAGAACCTATCTCCGACACGCCCCTCGCGCCGCCCGTCGTTCCCGACCACGAACTCATTCGGCGGATCGGGCGCGGCAGCTACGGGGAAGTGTGGCTCGCGCGCACCGCCCTCGGCACCTGGCGCGCGGTGAAGATCGTCCAGCGCGCCGCGTTCGATCACGATCGCCCGTATGAACGCGAGTTCGAGGGCATCCGCCGCTTCGAGCCGATTTCCCGCACGCACCCCAGCCAGCTCAACGTGCTGCACGTCGGCCGCAACGATGCCGCCGGCCATTTCTACTACGTCATGGAACTGGCGGACGCGGAGGAAATGCAAAATGAAGAATGCAAAATGAAAAATGAGGCGGCAGCCAATCCACCTGCCAGCGACCGCCAGCAATCCATATTGAATTTTGAATTTTACATTTCGAATTACCGCCCCCGCACCCTCCGCTCCGATCTCTACCACCGGGGCCGCCTGCCGTTCGAGGAATGTCTGGACATCGGGCTGGCCCTCGCCACGGCGCTCGATCACTTGCACCGCCACGGACTCGTTCACCGCGACATCAAGCCCTCGAACATCGTCTTCGTGAACGGCATTCCCAAGCTGGCCGACATCGGCCTCGTCGCGCGGGCCGAGGCCACGCTCTCGCTCGTGGGCACGGAAGGTTATCTGCCGCCCGAAGGCCCGGGCACGGCGCAGGCCGACATCTACAGTCTCGGTAAAGTGCTATACGAAATGGCCACGGGCCGCGACCGCCAGGAATTCCCCGAACTGCCGACAAACCTCATCGCGCAACCCGCCGCCGAACGCGCCCAACTCGCCGAGTTGAACGAGATCATCCTTCGCGCCTGTCACACCGATCTCAAGCAACGCTACCAAACCGCGGCCGAACTCCACGCCGACCTCGCGCTGCTCCAGAGCGGCAAATCCGTGAGCCGGATGCGCACCGTCGAGCGGCGCATGCGCACGTTGGCGCGGGCCGGCACGGTGGTGGCCGCGATTGCGGTTATTGCTGGTCTGGCGTTCTTCTACCAGCAGTTCCAAACCCGCGAAGCCCGTCGGCTAGCAAAAGAAAACCAAGCGCTCGCCGAGGCGAAAACCCAACTCGCGGACGAGAAGACGAAGCTCGCCGAGGAGAACCGCGAACAGTTGGTTCGTCTGCGCATCGCGAACGCCGTCCGCCTCTTGGACGCTGACGACTACTCCGGAGCGTTACTCTGGTTCGCCGAAGCTCTGCCGCTGGTCAACAACAACTTTGCTGAGGAATCCATTCACCGCATTCGCATTCAGCAGTTGCTCAATCAGAGTCCGCGCCTTCTGCACGTGCTGCCTCACGGTGCTACAGTGCCGTCTGCGGTGTTCAGCCAGGATGGGCGACGCGTCGCCACCAGCACCCATCCGGGCGAGATCAGTATCTGGGACGCTGAATCTGGATCCCGGCTGCTTGGCCCTTGGAGGCGTGGCGGGCAAGTCCGCAACCTGCGTTTCTCGCGCGACGGAAAGCGACTCTTCGTCCGCTCCTGCTCGGATCAGGCTTATTTGTACAATGATCCGGAGGGCGGAGGAACGGTGGAAGTTCTCGACGCCGCCACCGGCGAATCGGTTTTCCCCCGGGTGAACGATGCGGTTTTCGCTTCCTTCAGTCCCGATGACCGCTGGCTCGCCGTCGCCCGGAAGGATCTTGCCATCGAAGTATTGGAGGCCTCCACCGGGCAACACCTGGCTCACCTGCGCGGACACACCAACACTGTCGCCATGCTTTCGTTCAGCCGCGACGGCAACCTGCTCGCCTCCGCCAGCCTCGACCATACGGTGCGGGTCTGGCGGCTGCCTTCGGGCGAGCCGGTGGGCCAGCCGATCCACCTGGGTCAGGCCGCAGTGCGAGTTGTCTTCAGTCCGGATGGCCGCCGACTCGCCACCGCCGCGTCCGACCAGCAGTCGCTGACGACGGTCCAAACTTGGAGTGTGGCTGGAGGAAGTGAAATCGGTGCGGCCCTCCAGGTGCCCAGCATTCTTTGGGCGTTGGCTTTTGATGAAGCGACTGGGCAACGCCTGATCACTGGCGACAACAAACACTGGTTGAGCGTGTGGGACGCAACCCACCGCGAAGCGGTATTGCCGCCATTGCGGTTCGAGAGCAGCACGGCGCGTTGCTGGGCTTTCAGTCCCGACGGGTTGCGTTTGGCCGCAGGCAGTGACGACGGGACTGCCTGTGTCTGGAATCTCGAAACCGGCGAACCGCTCACCCCACGGCTGCGGCACGTCGGCTGGGTGGAATCGGTTGCCTTCAGCCCCGACGGCACACGCCTTCTGACAACCAGTGACGACGGCACGGGGAAGATTTGGGATCTCGCCACGCTTCCCGAGGCGGCGAGGCCGCTGCGATTGTCGAGCGCCGTGGTCAGCGCCGTACCTGAGCTTTTCCCGCACGCGCTGAGCCCGGACGGCCAGCGGCTCGTGGTGGATACGGTTGACGGTGGTGTTTTGGCACCGCGCATGATCAACGTTGATGCGCTCAATGAGGAGCTCCCCCTGCCCGCCCCCGACGGCGAACTGGCAGGAAGGATTTTGTTTGATCACTGCAGCCGGCAATGGGCGACGGCGCTGGGTGTATTCCGTGGCGATGCCAATTCCACGAATGTCAGCCTCTGGCGACGTGAGGCTGACGGGTGGCACCGTCGCCTGCAGGGCCATCCTCAAAGGGTTCGCTCCGTGCAATTCAGCGAGGATGACGCCCAACTGTTAACCCTGGGAGATGACGGGGTCTTCCGCATTTGGCGCACGAGCGACGGCACGCTCGCCAACGAAATCGCGCTGCCAGGAAACTTCGCCATGGCAGGCCCCATCAGTCCCACCGGCAAGGGGTTGGTATTCGTGACCAAAGATAGAGCCATGCAGTTGTTGAATCTCGAGAAGCCAGAGACTGCTGGTGTGCCGTTCGCCGTCAACGTCGGGATCAACATGCTTCGCTTCAGTCCGGACGGTCAGCGGCTGGCCTCAGTCGGACCCGACCAGTGCGGGCACATCTGGGACGGTTCGTCCGGCCAGGAACTCACGCCGCCCTTCAAACACGGTGGCAATCTTTTCTCAGTCGAGTGGAGTCCCGACGGACGGCGGGTTGTGACCAGCGGACTCGACGGTGCAGCGAAACTATGGGATAGCTTCACCGGGGAGCCGGTGCTCGCCCCAATGGGACTCAAAGGTGCCATGCGCATCGCTCACTTCAGCCCCAATGGCCGACTCTTGGTCGCGCGAAGTGACGACCATACCGCGCGAGTTTGGGACACCGCCACCGCCGAAGCCGTCACGCCAATCCTCCACCACGGTGGAGAAGTCCGGGCCGCGATGGTCACGACCAACAACCGGCTGGTGACCGTTAGCGCCCCAGGTGTCATTCGCGCCTGGGACCTGGCGGAAACGCGGCTCGCGGCGGCGGTCATCGCTGACTACGCGCGGTTGCTGGCTGGCCGGAAGCTGGATCGTGCCGGGATTTTGCAGCCGATGAGCGCCGCGGAACTCGGCGGATTGGTCACCGCCCTGCGTTCCGTGCATCCCGAACTTTTTGCCACGTCAAAGGAGGAACTTCGCGAATGGCACCGCCGCCAGGCGCAGGAGCCAACCAGCCTGGCCCGCGTCACCGCAGGATTATTTCATCTCGAACGCTGCGCGGAATTGGACCCCTCTGATTCGTGGGCGAAAGAGCAACAGGCTCGTTTCCGGGCCTGCCAGATACCGCCGCGCGATCCCGCCACGCCAGCCAACCTCGTGGACCTGTCCGCCTTTTACACCCACTCGTTCGGTCTCCTGCCCGAAGCGGAATTCACCGAACTTCCGCGGGGACTGCACACGCTGGCGGGAACGCTCTTTGATCTGCGCGCACTCCTCCGCCTTGAGGCCACGAACTACGTAGAACAGGATCGCGCCAACGGGCGTGCGACGCTCGCCTCGTTCCCGCTGGCGGAGGTCGGCAACATCCCGGTTGGCCAGCGCTGTCGTCAACTGCACTTCCTGCAGGCCGTGGATGGACCACGCGTTCAAGGTGGCGATGAAGTGGCGCGGTGGCGCCTCCATTTCGTTGATGGCTCAGTCCGGGAGTTTCCGGTCATCTACGGCGAACACGTGAGCGACTGGTGGGGGGATTCGGATACGAACCAGGAGAGCCGCAGGGCGGTCGTCGCTTGGGCAGGGAAGCGCCCGGCGCCCGGCGCCAATCAGGGCATCCGGCTCTTTAAATCCACTTTGGAGAACCCGGCACCCGACACGGAAGTCAGCCACTTGGATTTCGTGCTCGGCAAAGTCAGCGTGCGCCCCTTCGTCGTCGCCATCACGGCGGAATAGAACCCCAGGACCGACATTCCTCCGCCAGGTTTTTGGAGTGCATCCGCCCCGGCGGCGCTTTACCTCGCTACACCCAACCCGAAACTTCCTTCACCTTCCATGAAAGGTTTTCGCCCGACCTGCGATTACATCCCCGTGCAGAAAAACACTCGCGAAACTAAACTTTTTGAACCCATGAAGAAAACCAGCCACCTCTTCGCGCTCGGCGCCGCCCTCCTGCTACCGCCGCTTACTTCCACCTTCGCCCAGTCCACCTGGCAAACCGTGGATGATTATCAATACGCGCCCGGCAAGGCGGCAATCAATCGCGGCGTCGCCGCCTCTGCGGATGGCACCCTCTTTGTCGCTGGCGCTGGCGCTGACGCTGCGGGTGTCAACCACGGCGTGGTTCATCGGAGCCTCGACGGCGGAGTTACTTGGGACATGGTTTTAGATGTCCCTTCGGTGAATCTTCTGCGGATTGCCATCAACCCCTTGGGCGAGGTTCTGGCTGTGGGCACGCAATCTGTCATCAAAGGCAAATGGGTCACTTACCGTTCCAGTGACGGCGGGCTGACTTGGTTGCTGGCCGATCAATTCCAATTCTCAAGCGGCGGGCAGGCAACGGCGTGGTCCGTAACTGCGGACACGGCGCGGATCTACGTCAGCGGAACAGCCAGGGATGCCAAGAACGTGGACCATTGGGTGGTTCGGCGCAGCGCCGACGGCGGGTTGACCTGGACGACAGCCGATAATCTCCCTCTGCAAGGAGCAACAGCCAGTATCGGGATCACGGTCACGCCTTCCGGCAGTGTGATTGCGGTGGGATACACTGCCGCTGTGTGGACCGTTCGCCGCAGCACCGACGGCGGGAACACCTGGGCCACCGTGGACAAATTCAAACTCGGTAATTACATGTCCGTCGCGAAGGGCATAACCGCCGATGCCAACGGAAATCTCTACGTGACGGGTTCGGCTGGAAAAGGGCACTGGATCACGCGCAAGTCCACGACCGGCGGAATCTCGTGGACCACAGTGGATGACTTTACGCTCAATGGCAGCGGCATCGGAATGGGAGTCGCCGTGGATGAGTTCGGGCGGGTTTTCGTGGGCGGGTCTTCGAGCGGCTCCAGCCCCCGCTGGATAGTTCGCACCAGTAGCGATGCGGGAGCTACCTGGGTTACGACTGATGATTACCGGCTCGCTTCGCCGAGCAATTACACGAGCGCGGAAGCAGTGGCCGGCGACGCTGGGGGCAACGTGTTTGTGGTGGGCGGAGCTTGGGATGCCGCAGGCGTTACCCACGCCATCATCCGCAAGTTGACACCGTGAATCGCGTTCAGCCGACGCCAAATCCAGCACAACCTCCCTTCCCAGCCATGAAGACAGAAGCGATTCTCCTGAAAACCGGCACGTTGCCTGTCGGCAAAATGTGGCAGCACTGCCGGAGAATTTTCCAGCGCTCGTGTGCGATGACCGTCGTGCTGACGGCGTTGGTGGGCACCCGGGTTGAGGCAGCGAGCTTGGAATGGTTGGGCGACTGGCCCGGGCATGTGCGAGGCAGTGCTGGGAAAGTCGCGCTGCGGAATGGCTACGCCTTTGTCGCTTGCGACTCCGGTGGCTTGCAGGTCCTTGATGTTCATATCCCGGCCAAGCCGGTCTTCGTCGCGGTTCAGGACACGCTGAGGCAGGCGTGGGATGTGACGTTAGACGGTGATTTTGCATACGTAGCCAATGGCACAAACGGACTGGTGGTGATCAACATTGCCGATCCGGACCATCCCACCATCGTTGGGACCTGCGCCACTCCCGGCCCTGCCCGGAGTTTGGTCCTGTCGAACGGGTACGCCTATGTCGCCGAGTGGCAGCTCGGTCTGCAAGTAATTGATGTTCGGAATCCGGCAAATCCGGTCCTCGCAGGTGTCTATCCGACTCCGAGCGGGACCGTGATGAGCGTGGCGTTATCGGGAAGCCTGGCTTACCTCGCGGGCGGCACCAGCCTCCTTGTGCTCAACGTAAGCAATCCAGCGAATCCGGTGCTCCGCGGCAGTGTGGACTTGGGATCCTCGACGTGGGCTGTGGCGCTGACGGGGCATCACGCGTTGCTTACCACCGACGAGGGCGTACGAGTCGTTGATGTAACCAACCCAAGCAGCCCGGTTCAGGTCGCTCAATTCTACAACAATGGATCCGGTGATTTGACTGTGGTCGGGGACCGCGCCTATGTGGCGGCGAATGTCGGCACCATGTTCGTCAGCGAGTTCGCCCTCCAGATTCTCGACGTCACTGACCCTCTGCACCTGGCATTGATCGGACAAATCAGCGGCAACCTTGGTGGCATCACGGTTGACGGGACGTTGGCATTCCTGACGGGACCTGATTTGGGGATCTGGGACATCAGCGACGTTACCAACCCCGTGAGACTTGGTGGCTACCGGACGGGGGGTGACGCACGGCAGTTGACACTTTCTGGGAACCTGGCCTTCCTGGCCGACGGCGGAGCGCTGCAAATCATTGATGTGAGTGACGGACGGAATCCCGTGGGGTCTGGCTGGGTAGGAACGGCGGCGATGGGAACGGTCGCGCTGGCCGGGCACTACGCTTTCGTCGCGGGCTTTTACTCCGGGTTGGAAGTCGTTAACGTGGCCGATACCACGAACCCAGTCTTCGTGGCCAGTTATGAAACGCCCGGTCGTGCTGATGCGGTCGAGGTGGTCGGCGATCATGCCTGGGTCGCCGATTTTTTCGGAGGACTCGCCGGGATCAACACCAGTGATCCCACGAACCCCTGGCCGGAGGTAACCTACCCGACGGCAGGGTTTCCCTTAGGATTGGCGCGCCAAGGCAACCTCCTGTTTGTGGCCGAAGCAAGCGCCGGCCTGGAGGTGGTGGACATCAGTGATCCGCTCGACCCGGTTCACGTCGGCGGGTATGACACCGCTGGCACTGCCTGGAAGGTGACGGTCGCGGATCATTACGCCTACGTGGCCGATGGGGCCAATGGTCTCGAGGTGATTGACATCGCGACGCCCTCAAACCCCTTGCGCGTTGGCGGGTGTCTGACTGCCGGCTCTGCGCGGTCCGTGGCGCTCGCCGGCTCATTTGCCTTTGTGGGCTGCTACAGCTCGAACGGCGTTGAGATGATCAATGTCAGCGATCCAACCAACCCGGTCAGTGTCGCGCGCTTCGATACGGTTGAGCCAGCTTGGGGAGTCGCCGTCGCCGGAGATCGGGTGTACGTGGCGAACGGAGCGACCGGGCTGACGATCCTGCGGTGGAGTTAGGCGCCCGCGGCGCCGCGTCTCTCATCTGGCATGGTGGGCGGGCAATTGCAGGTCTCCTGGCCCACCAACGCCACCGGCTTCGTTCTTCAATCCGCCACCACGCTGTCCAACGGCGGCGACTGGCAGGATTTCCCTACCCAGCCCACGGAGATCAACGGCCAGAAATTTGTGACGATCGCACCTGCCGGACCGAGCGGTTTCTTCCGTCTGCGCGGGCCGTGAGCGGAACGCCTTGGAGAAAACTGTGGCGGGACGAGTTACACGAGTCTTCAGATTTCGCCTCCGTTGGATTTTGGCCTCGTGTAACTCGGCTCTCCGCCTCGCCGACTGGAAAGTCGGCCTTGCGGGCGGCTTCAATAGGCAATCAAGATTGCACGCAGCGGCTTACGTCCATACTCTGCGCGCGGTTGATTCACGAAAGTGCGCGCCATGAAATACACCTACGAACAACTCGCCAAGATGATTGACCACTCGCTCCTCCATCCGACGATGACCGACCAGGAGTTGGAGGCTGGCTGCAAGCTGGCCGCGAAATACGGCGTCGCATCTGTTTGCATCAAACCGTACGCTACCAAACGCGCTGCGGAATTGCTGAAGGGGACGGGCGTGTTGGTCGGCGCGGTCATCGGCTTTCCCCACGGCAACTCCTGCACCGAATCCAAACGCTACGAGACCGAGCTGGCTTGCCAGGACGGCGCGCGCGAGATTGACATGGTCATCAACCTTGGCAAAGCGCTCAGCGGCGACTGGGATTACGTCGAGCGTGATGTGAAAGCCGTCTGCGACGAGGCCCACTCGCGCGGCGCGAAGGTGAAGGTCATCTTCGAGAATGATTACCTCACCCAGGGCGGCGCCGGCCTGAGCAACGATGACTTCAAGAAAAAACTCTGCCAGCTCTGCGAACGCGCGGGCGCCGATTGGGTGAAGACCTCGACCGGCTATGGCTTCGTAAAGCAGCCCGACGGCAGTTACAACTACAAGGGCGCGACTGAACACGACCTTGCCCTCATGCGTGCGAGTGTCTCTGCTAAAGTTCAGGTGAAAGCCGCCGGTGGCGTGCGCGACCTGGATGGATTGATCAAGGTTCGCGAACTCGGCGGCTCGCGCTGTGGTGCGACCGCTACCGTGGCGATGTTGGATGAATATCGCCGCCGCGAAACCGCCGAGCGCTCAGGGAATCCGTCCCCCAGCCCGTCCGGACCCATCGGGTCGGGAGGATACTGAATGTTTGAACTTCAACCGCAAAGTCGTACCGATTTGGTGAGCCAGTGGAAAACGGGTTTGGGTTCGACTCCACAATCAACTTCGGAAGAATCGCGCCGCCAGCAGATTGGCGGCGGCGCCAAACGCCAGCAGTACGCCCAGGGGTAGCAGGACGGCGCCGAATCCACTCCCGAAGCTGATGAGTTGGTGCAGGGCCTTCAACGCCCAGCCCGTCGGCAGGCAGAGCGCAAGGTTCTGGAGAGCGGGCGGAGCAATCTCCAACGGCCACCAGCACCCGCCCAACGCGCCCATCAAGAGGCTGGCCAGAACACAAGTCCCCGTAACCCGGTCCTCGGCGGCGAAGAGTGAGCCGACGAGCACGCCTAACGAACTGCCGACCCAACCCAGCACGAGTAGCGTGAGCATGACCGCCGGCAGGTTGGCCCCGAGATTGACGCCCATCGTGAATTTTCCCACAACGAGAAAGAAGATAATTTGCACCGCCCCAAGTAACATCAGGCCGTAGATCTTGCCCATGACCAGTTCGAGCTTCGTCACGGGATGAACCATCAGCCGGCGGAGCACGCCATTTCGCCGTTCCGCCGCCACGCTGGCGCCGCCAAAGATCATCAGGTTCATCATCAGATACATCACGAGATTGCCCGGCAGCGAGAAATTGAAGCCGGACGGCACGGGCTTGCGCCCGGCAAATGTGGCGTTGAGGCGAACCGGGTTCGGCCGCTTCATGACCGCCCGGAGGGGTTTCTCGGTGACAGTTTCCGGGGCGTTGGTTTGGTTCACCGTTTCCAGCAGATGACTGTTCATTGCAATTAGCGCGCGGACGAGTCGCACTTCGATGAGGGCGGCGTCCGCTTCCGCCGAGCCGTCGCGCTTGAAGAAACCCACCTTGCTTTGCTCGCCGCTCAGCACCCGGCTCGTGAAGTTGGTGGGAATCCGAATTGTGCGCGCGGCGGTTTCACGGTTCGTCGGGTTGAGTAGCCACATGCCCTGGGTGTCGAGTTCATCGAGAAACACGCGGCCCAGGAAATTCGGGTCCTGGTTTTCCACCAGCACCGGCGGTTTGCGATTGTAAGGATCGCCCGGGCCACGATTGGCAAAGCCCATGAAGTAAACAAACGCCAGCGGCATGACGAAGAGCCAGATGTAGGCGGACTTGCTCTTCAGGAACAGCCGCAGGTCGTTGTGGCCGATGTCGCGGATGCGTTTCATGGTCGCCCTCCCATTCGGAATCGTCGGCGCAGCAGGACCGCGGCCAGTGCCAGCAGCCCGGCACTGAGCAGGACCAGTTTAACCAACGCCGGAAGCCACGCGACTTCGCCGGCGCTGTACTGGAGATTGCGCGTCGTCGCCACGAACCAGTAGGTCGGCAGCCACGGGGTGACCTGCTCGCGCAGAAATACGGGGAGGGATTCGGGCGGGAACATGCAACCGCCGGCCAGCCCCAGCCCCATGCCGACCACCGTATTGAGCGCGCTCGCCTTGCGTTCATCGGGAATCAGGGCCACCAGCACCGCCATCAACCCGGCGGCGAAGAATGCATAACTCAATGCCAACGCGGCCAGCACTACCGGGTGCCGCCATTCCACCTGGAAGATCAGGCCGCCGCCCGCCAGCAGGAAGCTGCTGCTCAGCACCAGCACCAGCACCGTGAACGCGATCTTGCCGGCCACGAACGGGGCGAGTTGATGATGCAGGGTGTGGTACCGCGCAAACGTGTGTTGGCGGATTTCGCGCTGCAGATCTGTCATCGCGTTGCTGGCAAGAAACAGGAGGAACATGCCGGCCATGCCGGTCAGCAGGAACCCAAAGACACCGGCGCCGGGGTCATTCTTTTTGGTGTTATTTTTGGCTCCGGCCCCGGCCTTGAGAGCGTCGGCTGCTGAAGCCGCCGGCGCATCTTTTTCGTAAACGATGAGCGGCGGGTTGATGAATTTCTGGGCCGCTTTGAGTTTGTCCCCGGCGCGCTCGATCAAGCCCGCGACTTGCTTGTAACCGCCTTCACCATCGAACACCCGCTGCCAATCGGGAAACTCGGATTGGAGATTGCGCGCAATGGCGTTCAGCGCGGTGACCAGCGCGCCCAGCAGCTCTTCCATCACGGCCGGATGGATGGACTGCGCCGGATTCTTGATGAGTTCAAGGCTCACCACTTCCCGCCCCCCAAAATAATTGCGGGTGAAGTTGGTCGGAATGATCAGAACCGCGCTGATCCGGTTGTCGTTGATCTGGCGCAAAGCTTCGTCCCGTTCGAGGATCACCGGATCGAGGTATTTGCCGCCTTCGCGCTGGTTCGCCGAGCCGCGCAGAAAATCGGAGAGGATCGTCTTGTCTTCGTCCACCAAGGCAAAGCGGATGCGGCCCAGCGCGCCGCTATCCGACTTGCCGCCAAACGCCAGGCCGACCAGCCCGGTGATGCACAGCGGAATGAGCAAATTAATCAGCAGCGGGAGGGGGTTGCGCCACGCCCGCCGCAGGTCTTTGGCGAGCAAAACGCGGAGCTGGTGGCACCACCTCCGCGCCCCATCCGAAGGGGAGCGCGGCGTTCCGGCTGTAGGCATCGGCGGCATCCGCTGGCATCACTCCCGTAATTCGCGGCCCGTGAGTTGGAGAAACACGTCGTTCAGGCTGGGGCGCTTCAGCATGACATTCTCGACCCGCACCGGCAGCCCCAGCAAGTCCTTGAGGCACTCGGATGGATCGCGCGGGCCAATGGCCGACACGACCAACTGGCGTTCGGTCTTCTGAATGACCCGAAAGCGCTGGCGAAATCCATCCCACGAATCGGGTGAAGTTTCTTTGAGCTCCGCTTCGAGCACAAACAAGCGATCGCCCCCCAGACGGTCCTGCAATTCCTTCAGGCTGCCTTCGGCCAGCAACCGCCCGTGATCAATGATGCCGATACGCTGGCAAAGCAACTCGGCCTCCTCCAGGTAATGCGTCGTGTAAAGGATTGCGGTGCCCGAGGCGCGCAGGTTGCGGATGAACTCGAGAATGTTCAGTCGCGCCTGCGGATCTATGCCCACGGTTGGCTCATCAAGCAGCAGCAGCTTCGGTCGGTGGAGCAGGGCGCAACCCAGATTGATGCGGCGTTTCATGCCCCCCGAGTAGGTCTTCACTGCGTCCTTCGCGCGGTCGGTGAGCGTCAGCGCCTCGAGCAGTTCGGTCGTGCGCGATCGGGCCTCGCCGGAACTCAAACCCGCCATGGCGCCCCAGAATTCCAGATTCTCGCGCCCGGTAAGTTCCTCGTAAATGGCCAACTCCTGGGGCACCACGCCCATGATGCGCTTGGCCTTTTGGGGATCGGACCAAAAGGGCGTGCTGGCCACGATGACCTCGCCGGCATCTGGCTTGAGCAGCCCGGAGATCATGGAAATGGTGGTGGTCTTGCCCGCGCCGTTCGGCCCGAGCAGGCCATAGATTTCGCCGGGACGCACCTCGAAACTGACGGAGTCCACCGCGCGAATTGCCGCAAAGGCTTTGAACAAACCTTGAACCCGGAGCAAGGACATAGTCGCGATAGTAAGCCGAAGCATTCGGCTGGCAAGCGTTGACTAGGGCAGACGGAATTGGCAGAGGAATGAACGGCAAGAGAATGAAATCCGAGAAATTAATTCCGCTGCCGTTCATTCCCTTGCCTTTTCCAAAATGGTGCTCAAGCAACTCAATAAACCAAAACGAACACCGCCGCCTGCTCCGCCTCCTTCACTCTTCAGCACATGCTTGAGCCTCATTCCTGTGCCTACAGTCCCCCTCCGCAGCGCGCGAACAGGAAGAACCGCTTGCGGATCATTCAACGCCTGTTGGTCTGGTGATGCGCTGCGGGCGCGGAACCGCCCGCGCTCCTTCCCCACCCTCTCCCATCCGTGGGCGAGGGACAGAGCGGGTGAATCGTTCGCCGCGGCTTGGCAAATGCCAGCGCTGGGATTGGTCGGCCGGTCAATATCACCGCCCGGACAAATGGTGTTCCAACTCCAAACTGTACCTGCGACCGAACCATAGGGGAATCGCACCGAACACGCCGAAGGAGCAATCAATCAACCGCCACCAGAACGGAATCCCGCGCAGCGCACCAAATACGAGCGCGAAGGGAATCACCATGGCGCAGGCGATCAGGCCAAAATCGAACAGCCAACGATTGCGGACCGGTTCCCGCAGCGCGCCCACAAATGCGAGGGCGATGACGAAGTGGCCGAACGCCAGCCAGTCCGTGCCGTAGAATAACAAGGGATGCGTCGCAGTGACTGCTTGCAGGGCCTCTTGGGCGGTAAGTAGCCAGCGACCCAGTTCGGTTGGCGCGGTGGCGCTGGTTTGTCCGGCCAGCCCAAACCATCTTACCAGCAGTCCCACCTCCCAGTTCAGTGGCATCGCCGTTGCCCCGCTGATCACGAGGCTGACGATGAAGAACCAGGTCAGCCGTTTGAGGCGACGACGGAGAATTTGTTCGCGGTTCATGCAGGCGTGGGCGACTCGGTTTTGTCGCGAGCGTTGATTTGCATTTGCGCGGCGGTTGGCAGATGGGTGAGCGCATAGAGCATCACGTACGCGATGAAAATAAAAGTGGCGAACAGCACCAGGAAGGCGAAGTGGGTTGGATGGGCATTCTGTCCGGTCGCGACTGAGCTGATGCCCTGATAAAGTGCGGCTGGTTTGGCGACCACGTCCCAACTGTTGAAGCGCAGGAAGCGGCCGAGATAAATCCCGAAGCTGCCCAAACCTGCCGCGCCGGCAACAAACAGCCAGCCCGCCGCGTGGCCCAGCATCCGCGTCACGACCGATTGCATGAGGTAGAGCGACACAAAGCCCAGCATCAAACCGGTAAACGCGGTGGACAGAATCACAGTTAGGTCCACCCAGAAATGGGGAAAGTACCGGCTCGTCAGATGCGTCAAGTCGGTGAAGATATAGGGTGCGTTGGGGAAGAACAGCAGCCACGCCGCGCTGAAGCCAAGGAAACGCCAGCCGGGCTTTTCGTCGGCGCGATAATGCTCCCGCGCCAGCAAGGCGAACAGCAGCGGCAACCAGGCGAGAAACAAATTCCACGCGAGAAAGCCATAGCGGATTTGGCCCGCCCACGCGATGCGTGCGATCACGACCGCCACGCACACGGCGGAGGCGAAGATCATTGCCGCCACCGGCGCGAGCGTTTCTCGTTTGAAAAGCAGCTTTAGCGAATTCATAAAATCAGTTTCCCACGCATCCAGCCTCCGAACCATCCGTTTCTCCGACCCCGAGACAAGCGGTGCCGTTCAGTCTGCCCGCCACCTAGTGGGTCGCGTTTGCGTCCGACTTGTTGATGCAATCGAACCAATGGCTCACAAAGAATTGCTTCTCCATGGGCAGAAAAGTCTCCGACAGACCGATAAGGGGGCGCAAGGCCGTGCTCATTTGGAGGGCGACCAATATAAAAATCACGACCCAGGTGTTCAGTCCAGCCGTTGAACGCGCGTTGGATTGGGCAAAAGCTGAGCTAAGAAAGCGCACGCCAAAGAGGGTGGCGATCAACCAGAACAACAGGTGCAGCAGACCCATCCACGGCAGCGATTGGGTGGATTGCGAGAACAGCCAGGCGACCGGGGCGAAGCCAACGAGCAGGATCGTCATCAGCATCAGCAGGCCCGTAACGAGACCGAAGAGCTCTGCCAATCGCGCTTGGGAGCCGCTCAGACACGCGAAGATGTAAAGGCTCGGCAGACAGATGAGGGCGGAAATGAACAGGCCAACCGAAACCTTCACCGGTGCGGCCCACCATTGCTCGTGACCGGAAAACGAACCAATTACCACGCCATATATCAGACTGCATCCGATGGCGACCAACAACATCGAGCCGGCCAGCTTGCCCGCGCCGGGTTGGCGAAGTTGAAACATGATCCGTCGCGGCTGCCGCAACAAGGCTTCGATGGCGACGATGATATTCGGAATCGGCTCGCGTTCGGCGGGATCGTCGCCCAGCGGGCGCGGGCCGTAGAT
>JADLHS010000455.1 GCA_020848635.1 Limisphaerales bacterium | reverse complement strand
TGGTCTTGATACCGACGTTGTCCGACGTCAGAACATCCTGGCCGGCCACGAGCAGCGACGTTTTGCGGAGGTCAGCCACGCCGAGCGTGAACTTGCGCCCCCAGCGAACGTGCTCGCCGGCACGGAGGACTTCCACGAATTTCCCCTTTTGATAGAGCAGACCCGCGTAACCCTCCGGCACGAGAAACGCGCGACGGAATTGCGCGATCTTGATTGCGGCAAAAATGACCAGCATGAGGCCCGCGGCGAGGCCAAACGCGATAATGATGTCGTTGTTCATAGGTTTCCTTTCTTGTTTGTGAAAAATCAGAAGTCCGAGACAGCAGACCACCATCCGGCGGCGGGAGGATTGCTCGCGCAATGTTCACAAAGCCGACTTCAGGCTGCGCTCGCGCGCGGGTCTGGCTGTCCCGAACCGTGGTGGGATTGCTCCCGTCTCCAGCCAATGGAGTTGGTTTACAGCCAACGTGCGGATTCGAACCGCGATTGAACCAGCGTGATGCAGGACGATTCCGGCGGACTGCCGGATTCGCTGCGAACTGATTCAAATTCTGAAAATGGTCAGGAAGCCGGGATTTGCACCCGGACCGTCGCGTTCACAACGCGAAGTGCTGCTATTACACCACGATCCTGATTGAAACTGGAGCCCCTGGTCGGACTCGCACCGACGAATACGAGTTTACGAAACTCGCCCTGTTGCTGCTGGAGGCACAGGGGCCTGAAAATGGTGCTCTCACGTGGATTTGCGCCACGAACCTCCGGCTTCGCAAACCGGCATGCAGAACTAATTACACCTTGAGAGCAAACTGGCATCCGTGATCGGACTCGCACCGATTAGGCCCGGCTTGAAAGACCGGCTGCTCGAGCTGCTTTGCATTCACGGACTGGAAATCGTTGCCGCAGAGGATGAGAACACGGAGTCGCTGCTCGCGGGCAGACGTTAACTCGGTGGACTCAGTTCCTCCGTGGCGATGCCCATGCTGGGCCTGCGATCACACGCTAGCGGCGAAGCTTGCGTGTCTTGTAAGTGAGGAGTGGACGCAACGTCGCGATGACGGAGACGAGTCCGGCAGCAACGAGGTCATGAACCACTGCCTCGATGTTTTTGTAGGCGGCGGGTGCTTCTTCGTAGAGCAAGTCGCGCTCTTCGCAGATAACCCGCCCGCCGAGCGGCGTCTGCACCAGTTGGTGCATGCCGAAGCGTTCGCGCATGCGCTGGCGAGCATCGCTGCGCGCCCATTTGCGACCCGCACCGTGAGCCAGCGACCAGGCGTGACTTTCGCCATCACCGATTGGTTTCACGAGGTAACTCAATGTGCCGCGTGAACCCGGGATCAGGACGAAGTCACCGTCGGCAGCCACAGCACCTTTGCGGTGAATCCAACCAGCTTCCTGGCGGGTGATGCTGTTGTGGCAGCCGTCCCAGAGGCATTCGGCTTCCGCTCCGAGCGTTGCCGCAAAACGACGCGCGATGAGTTCGCGATTCGTCTTGGCCCAGCGCACAGCGAAGTCGTGACCACGGAGATATTCCTCCGCTGCGAACGATTCCGCTTCCACGCCTTCACCGAAGTGCTGGTCCACATGAGCGCGCAGGATGGATTCACCCAAACCGCGCGAGCCGCTGTGAACGAGCACGACGAGCTGCTGCTTGCCGAGCCCAAGTTTCTTGAACGCAGCCACATCAAGCACCTGCTCGACGGTCTGCAACTCGGCGAAGTGATTACCACCACCGATCGTGCCGAGCGCCGCATCGAACTCCGTCGATTCAAGATCATGTTCAGCGAGGAAGTCGCTGACGAACTGTTCCCACGGGTGTTCGAGGTTGAACGGCAATCTGGCCCAGCGATCGAGCTTGGCGTCACGCCGAACGAGATCCGTCTTGAACAACGCCATACCGCAACCGATATCGCCACCGATGAGGTGCGGGTAAATCACGCCTTCGGTCATGAAGGCCGCACCGACCGGCGAGCCTTTGCCCGGATGCAAATCCGGGAAGCCCACCGCGTGGCGGATGCCGTCGAGTTTTGCGGTGGCATAGAGTTGGCGCACCGCTTCGCCTTCGATCCAGCTTTGGGCCGAGGCGAAAAGGCGCACCTGAGTTTCAGTCGAGGTGTTCATGTTTCCTTTGTGCCCGCAAAGCGGGATTGGTTTTGAGTGGTCCCCGAAGTTGGTATCGCGCCAACGTCTCCTCGGCTTCAACGAGGCGCTAATCTGTCTCAGCTACTCGGGGGTGAAGTTCGCCTTCCGTAGATTGGTTGTCCCGCGCGGGATCGCGCCGCGGTCTTCCGGTTATCAGCCGGAGGCTCTGCTATTGAGCTACAGGACAGAGAAATTAAATCGCGAGACGCTCCTGCGAACGCCTCGCGATGTTTTGTTTAGTCCAGGAACGCCACGTGGGCCATCGTGCGGCTCTGGGTCTCGGTGTTCATGATGACCCGATGCCAGAACGGCAGGGTGATGGTGGCGTGGTCGCTGTGACGCACCGTGCCGCGCGCGTAAACGCCCGGATTGCGGCGCATCACCTGCCAGCCCCAACGAGCCGCGTCCGGATTGCGGTGCAGGATCGAGCGATACTCGTCCGGCATGACGCCATTCGGATGACGACGGCAAACGTGAACCGTTTCACCGCCACTGCGGTGGAGTTCTTCCACCAGGTGCGGCTTGCCCGCTCCCCGGCGGAGCGGTTCGTTGCGGAGGATGAGTTTTTCATCCACCACGAACGATGGCTCCGGCACGAAGAACCATTCGCCCTGACGGCGAAAGGCTCGGTTCTTGCGGGCGTAACGTTTGCGGGACGAGACGTGATTGCGCGTGAGCGCGGCACGAACGTCCTGCGGCTGGAGCGCGTCCATGGCCTGACGGACGCTCGACGCACCACCCGGCACGGCAGCAACGAACCATTCACGTTCGTCGTGGCCGCACAGGAAGCGGTCGAGTTTTGCATCTGTGCCCTCCGTGCGGACCGCGAGCAGCAAATGCCGCTGCTTTGGTTCGGCCTGCATGACGGCCACATCCAGCGATTCGCTCAGGTGGGTCGGCACGCGGAGTTCGAAGAACTCACCGTGGCCATCGCGCTGGATGTCCACGGCGAAGTCGCGTGGACTCACCCAGGAGCGATCGCCCTGACGCCAGCGCGACGCGATTTCACGCACTTTCAGGCGCGCTCCCATCGCGGCGAACTTGGACTCAATGTGATTCGCATTCATAAGTTTTGATTTGTGGTTTGATACCGAAGCGCACGGGACGAAAGCTGAATTTCAACTTCGCCGGGCGGATTCGGATGACACGTTGTGGTCTATAACTCTTGCGGAAGAGCAACTGACTTTGATAACGGAGAACGGGCTTCATGGGATTTCCTTTCGTTAGGGGTTAAAAATTGGCGGATGGTGTAGGGATTGCACCCACGCAGCCCGGAGGCTCACTCGGTTTTC
>JADLHS010000454.1 GCA_020848635.1 Limisphaerales bacterium | reverse complement strand
CTCGCCGGGCGCAGCCGCGGCAGCCGAGCGAAGGAATAACACAATAACCAAGCCGAGGCCACCGGTCAGGAATATTATCAAATGACTTACGCCGACCGATGGTTTCAAAGCTCGCTTCATCGTGTGGCTGAGTTGGGCTGGAAGCTTGCGGGCTTAGAACCCGCCGCTACCTGGATTCCCCCCAGCAGGTGCTGCAGGAACAGGGGTTCCGCAAAACTTGCTTCCGTGTGACCCAGCGCGGTGTACCACACGCGACCCCGTCCGATCTGCTTGCACCACGCAACCGGATGATCGTCACTCATCGTGCCGCCCTTGTAGGTGGTCTCGTCGAGCGAGGCGAGCACGCGCACTTTGCCGCGCGGACTCGCGACAAAGTTGTACCACTCGTCCTTGCGCACCCAACGCTGAGGCAGGGTAGTGGTCGAAGGATTCCGCACGTCCTCGACGTCGATCGCCGCTTCAACGATCGCCGAGTGATTGGTGAAATGAGCGCATAGTGCCTCGCCATACCATGGCCAGCCCCCTTCGGTTGCCACGTCGCCCGCCACAGCGGCATGAATGCCCACCAATCCGCCGCCACCTTCGAGGAACTCCTGGAAGGCGCTTTGCTGCTCGTCATTCAGAATGTCGCCTGAGGTGCTGAGAAAGACGACGGCCTTGTATCTGGCCAGATTGGTGGAGGTGAACCAACTTGCATCCTCGGTTGCTTCCACGAAAAAGCCGTTTTCCATGCCGAGTTTCTGAATGGCCGCGATGCCGTTGGTGATCGAGGCGTGCCGATACATGAGCGTCTTGGAGAAGACGAGCACACTGAAACCGGCGCGCGGTGAGGATTGCGTCGCGCAGCCGGCCAGCCAAACCATCAGCAACGTGGCCAGCGGATACAGCAGACTTGAAGTTTTCATTCGATGGTTCGGTTCGGCTCAAAACACTTTCGTCTGGCCAGGTTTGGCGATGGGATATTTCCCGTTCGCATCGGGCATGACCGGCGGGTTGGCGTTACTCGTCCAATCGCCCAAGCCCGGCGCGAGCTCCAAATCCGAAGCGGAGGCTTCCTCCCAAGTGATCAACTGCCCTGACTCGCATGCCATGCGCCCCAGCATGGCGGCGAAACAGGCTTTCGCGCTGCGTTCGGTTTCGTTGTACGGCTGGTCATTACGAATGGCGTCGAAGAACAAATCGTGCTCGCGCTGGTATTGGTCACACGGCTCGCCAGTGTATTGCCAGGCGAGATTGGCGGAGACCGGTTTGTGGCCTTTGAAGAGGCGCGGCTTGGACTGGCCTTCGCCGAGAATCGCGCAGCCTTTCGCGCCTTGAATGAAATCACCAAAGAAATCGAACGCGTTCGTAATGTGCCGCCCCTGGGCGAGCATCTTCGTGCCGTCGGGAAAGGTGTACTCCGCGGTGTAGTGGTCGAAAAGCTGGTCGGGATCGGTGCGCACCTGCCGGCCCCCGATGCCTTGCGCGGACACGGGCCACGCATCCTTGATCCAGCAACAGATATCAATGTTGTGGATCAGCCAGTCCACGATGAAGCTGCCGTTGAGCCAGGTGAAATTGCTGTAGTTGTTGATCTGGTGGGCCAGTTCCGTCATGCCCGACTCACGCGGTTTGAAGCCGACCGGACCGTGCATGCGATTGGCCCAACACGTGACCACATCGCCGATCAGACCCTGGTGAATCTGATCCACGGCCTGCTCCAGCGGCAGATAATGGCGGCTCATCAGGCCGGAGGCGATCTTGAGATTCTTCAGCTTGGCCTCCTCCCCGGCTTTGCGGATGCGCCGGATTCCTGGCGCGTCCACCGCGAATGATTTTTCCATGAACACGTTCAAACCCCGGGCGACCGCATACTCCACGTGGAGCGGACGGAAAGCGGGTGGCGTTGCCAGCAACACCACATCCCCTTTATCGAGTGAATCAATCGCCTGCTTGTATCCTTCCAGACCGTAAAACTGCCGGTCGCGCGGCACGTCAAGTTGGGAAGCGAACCGGGACCGCAAATTGTCGAGCGTGCTCTGCACGCGCGGTTGGAAGAAGTCGGCCAGCGCCCAAAGCTTCGTCGGGCCCGCGGTGGCCAGCGCCTGCGACACCGCCCCGCCGCCCCGCCCCCCACAACCAACGAGGGCGATTTTAATCGTATTGTTTTCCGCGGTGTAGCCGGCTCGCGGCAGCGCGCCAACCATCGCCGCTCCCGCCGCGACTTTGGTTGAGGTGGACAGGAACTCCCGCCGGGTGACGGAGGCCGCGGATCGGCGCTCGCTGGCTTGGTCGTTGTTCATGGGTTGAGCTTTTGTTAATTCGTCGTTAAAGCAAATAGATCAAGCGGCTTTCAGCAATTTCTTCAGGCACGTCCAACCGAACCCGATCAAATCTCCACCGTCTTCCCCGGGATCGGTGCCGGATAGCGGCCTTGGGCGTCAGCCTGCACGGGAGCCGGACTGCTGGCGGTCAAGGCATCTACGTTGGAGCAGAATTGGAAATCCGACGCCATGGCTTCATCCCAGGTGATGAGCTTGCCGGAATGCACCGCGGCCCGACCCATGATGGCGCCGAGATTGGAAAGCGCGGCCCGCCGGGCTTCGTTGTGCGGTTTGTCGTTCCGGATAGCGCTCAACAGCACGTCCCACTCCGCCTGCCAGGGGTTGACCGTTTCCTTCGCCGGTCGCCAGGCGATATTGGCCGGCTCGATGCGTTGATCCTTGTACAGGCAGCCGTTCGGGGCATGGATGTTACCCGAGAACTTCGCGGCGCACTTCGTCCCGTGAATATAAGTGGCGAAGTCGTCGTAACAATTCGGGATATAGCGGCCAGTCACCAAAGCTTTGGTGCCATCGGCGAAGGTGTATTCGATGGAGTAGCTGTCCAAGTTCTGGCTGGCATCGGTACTCCCGGCGAAACGCCCGCCGACACCGTGCGCCGCCACGGGCCAGGAATCCTTGATCCAGAAACACTCGTCGATCTGATGGATCATCAGTTCGATGAACACGCCGCCCGAGGACCACAGGAACTGGTAGGGATGGCCGGGGCTGAGCTGCCAGAGCAACTCGTTCTCGCCCTGCGGGAAGGGTTGCATGAAATAGCCCGAATCCATGCGATAGGCGCGGATGAGTTGGATGTCGCCCATGGCGCCGTCGCGAATCTTCTGGATGAGCGCCTGGCGCGCGGAGGAATGCCGGCACATAAGGCCGGCCGCAATCTTGAGGTTCTTCTTGTCCGCCGCCTCGCCCGCACGGAGGATGCGTTTGACCCCCCCTGGGTCGGCCGCAAAATCTTTTTCCATGAACACGTTAACCCCCTTTTCCACCGCGTACTCCAGATGCGGCGCGCGGAAGGCGGCGTGGGTCGTCAACATGGCCACATCGCCGGGCCGCAGACAATCAATGGCGTGCCGAAAGGCGTCGAAGCCCAAAAAGCGACGGTCCTTCGGCACCTCAATCCAATCCCCCAGACTCTGGCTCAACGCGGCGTAGGATTGGTCCAGCTTGTCCTGGCGCAGGTCGGCCATGGCGACCAGCTTGATCGGCCCGCCCGCGCCCGTACCGACGGCCCTTTTCGTGCCACCGTCGTCGCCAAGCACCAGTCCGCCAGCCGACATGGCATTGGCGACCGCGCCGGTACCACGACCGCCGCAGCCGATCAAAGCCAGGCGAATGGTGTTGTCCGCTGCGGCGTGGACGTGCGGCAGCGCGACCCCCGCCAGGGCGGAACCAGCGACGAGCTTGCTGCCCGTGACAAGGAATTCACGACGAGAAGGATGATGCGGTTGAGTTGGACCAAGTTCAGGTTTCAGGTTGGACGCGTTCATAATAATACTTTCAGTGACAGGCTTGGGCTAAAGCAGCTGTTTGAGATGGGCAATGGACCGGCCAGCCTGCTCGACGGTACCACATTCAACCGAGAGCACGATGTCGCGTTTCGCTTTTCGGCAAAGCTTGATCACGCGCGCCCAATCAATCACCCCGTCGCCGCACGCGCAGCCGACGGGCGTACCGGTGACCTTGCCGCGCTCGGCGTTCGACTGCGCGACCGCTATGTCTTTCGCATGCAGATGCACCAGCCGGCCGACCACGCGCGCCAGCCACTTGTAAGGATCGTGGCCGCAGAGGTAACTGTTGCCGGTGTCGAAATTGATCCCGATGGCCGGGCTTTTCACCAGCCGGTAGATGCGATCCAAGCCGTCCGGGTGCTTGCTGTATTGTTGGTGCGGCTCCAGCCCGATCAACACGCCGCGGGGTTCGGCGACCTTCGCCGCCTCCATCAGCGTGTAACGCATCAAGACGTGATCCTCGGCTTCGGTGGTCCACGCCGGTTTCGGGCCTTCGTCACTGTTTACCACCGGCGCACCGCACTCGGCGGCAAAGCGGATGGCCTGCTTGAGGTATTCGACGCTAATCTCCGGCTTGATCAACGGGCAGTGCCCCGAGAGGCCGGACAACTTCACCCCCGACTTCGCGCAGGCGCGCTTAATGCGCAACGGATCGTCGAGCATGGAAACACTGTGGAAATAGCCCGCCTCGCTGAGCAGTTCGCGGCCGAGATGGACCATGGGCTCAACATATTCGTAGCCCAGTTCCGCGGCTTTGGCGACGCCCCATTCGAAGGACTTGTCCTCGTGCCGTACGAACTCGAGATTGATACCGATTTTGATTTTAGCCATGGCTTTGGTGGTGTGAAGGTTGATGGTTGAGAGATTTCAAGGGGCCGCTTCGCGCCAGCGCCGGGCGCGGGCTTCGAGTGCTTCAGTGGATTTCACTTCCGGGTAAAGCACCACGAGGTAACGCACCGTGAATTTGTCGCCGCTGTGGTAAACCAGCGGCTCCTTGTCCAGACCCTGCGTGGCCGACAGGTAGGCGAACGGACTGCGCATAGAGAAGAACTGACCGTCGCTGCGGGCATTGGCCGGGTGCGGGACAAGCGCGATCGTCGCTGGCTGGACCGTCGCTGCGAACGAAACCGCCGCCCACTTCGCCGGTGACACCTCCTGGCGGTTGACGAGGTCGGGCTTGCGCCCGGCATAGCTATGATTGGCAAGCGCATCGAACTCTTGAATGTAGCGCATGCCCAGCCCGTGGTAGGTCGCGCCAGTCAGTGCGACCTCATTCGTCTTCTTGCCGACCTCAAACTCCGCCTTCCATTCGAGCGCCGCCTCGCGCGCAGCGGCATCCACCGTCAGCACGAGGGTTCGCTGCTCGACGAGCAATGCGGCGGGCGTGGTGTCCGCGAGAAAGGCATCTTGCGGTGCGACCCAGTGAATGGTCTGCCGCAGCGTGGCCTCGCCACCGGTCATCGACGCGGTCGTCTCCACCACCCGTTCGACGCCGTTGCCGGAAACTTCCTCCCAGAAGTTCAGCCCGTTGACCTTGATCGCATACATCAACGCGTGATGGTGCAGATGATCCGAAGGTGAATCGCGCAGGATGTTGCGCCCCCCGGGCGCGCTGAACTCGGCCACGTAGGGTTTGGCTTGGCGTTGGTTGAAGACATAGCGCAGCAGCGGCTGGCCGTTGTGCGACACGACCCAGGCGTTCGTCGCCACCCCGGCTTCCAGGCGCAGCGTTGATTGCGCCGAACCAACACCCGCGACGAACGTCAACAGAGCGACCAGGGCAAACGGTTTTTTCATGGCGTCAGATCACGATCTCGCGTTTCACCGGGTCGAAAGTGGCAACCTTGTCCTTGAGCAGGCTCAGCAGGGCCATGTTCAGCCCTGCCTGCACGTGCAGCCCAAACTCCACGTCGCTCACCGGCTTCTCGCGCGTGCGGACGCAGCTCAGGAAGTTCTCCCAGTGCGCCGCCGTGCTGTCGCCTTTCTTTGCCGGGAAGACCTGCCGCTCGCCCTTGAACGGGATGACCGTCATGCCGTCGAAGCCCACGTTCCACTCGCCCGGGTTTTGCAACGTGAGCGTGCCTTCGTCGCCGTGGATGGCTGGCTCGGTGACATAGTTGTTGGCCAGTGTGCCCGCGACCACCACGGAGAGTCTCTCCGGGTAATCCAGACACATGTTGAAGGTGTCCGGCACTTCGCGGTCGTAGGTGGTGTATTTGAAGATGCCGCCGGAGGCCACGACGCGCGTGGGAAACTTCAGCCCGATGGCGCTGACGAACGGCGTGAAGGTGTGCGGGAACAGGTCGGTGCAGGGACCGCCGGCGTAGTCGAGATACTTCCGCCAACTGAAGAAGCGGTCCACGGTGAAGGGCACTTTCGGCGCGTCGCCGAGGAACGCGTCCCAATCGAGGTCCGGGCCGGGCTTGGCCTCGGGATCGGGGATGTGCATGCGCTCGCCCCAGTCTCCGTTGCGGTAGAAGCCGGCGGTGACGAGCTGTACGCGGCCCACCGCGCCGCCCTGCACCAGTTCGCGCACCTTTTGCCAGGCGGGATTCGAGTTGCCCTGGTTGCCGATCTGCACCACGCGCTTGAGCCGGCGGGTTTCCTCGTAGAACAACTTGCTCAGATTGAACTGCGTCCAGTGGCCCATGGGCTTCTCGCAATAGACGTCCTTGCCAGCGCGGATTGCATCAATGGCTTGCGGCACGTGCAGGCGATCCGGCGTGGCGATGCAGACGACGTCCACGCTTTGATCCGCGAGCAGATCCATGTGCTTCTGGTAGGCCTTCGCCCCGGTCGCTTTCGCGACTTCATTCAGACGAAACCTATAGGCATCACAAACCGCCACGAGCTGCACCAGTTCGCCCGTCCCCCCGAGTTTCTTGACGGTGTTAACGTGACTTTGCCCGCGCCCGCCCACGCCGATGAAACCGACGCCGATGCGATTGTTGGCGCCGAGCACCCGCCCGCGCGAGACGAATGGGGCGGCAATGGCCACGCCGGCGGCAGCGCGGGCAGTATGGTGAAGGAAGGTCCGGCGCGTGAGTTGCGCGCCCCGGGAACGAAGGGCAACTGAGTTCATAGCGATTTGGATGACTAGCGATGACCCTAGCTTGCCCGGGACGGGCGTCTCACCGGAAATTGGCATAGTCTAACCGCAAACTGGCGGCGCAATCGGATCACGCTGGGGGCAGGAGCTGGCCGCTTCCCAACAAACTCCGGGGCCAGACTTTTCTTAAAATCTTTCTGCTCCCAAGCCCGCCTGGCTGCTAAGCTGCGGCCACATGATGCGAGTCGGCATTAGCAATCCAGGTCTGGACGCGCCTTTGTCGCCGCCGGGAACGCGCATTGAACCCCGATGCATCCTGAACCCACCATAAAACGCTTATGATTCAAAACAAGCTGATCCACCCACTCCTGCTCCTGACCGCGTGCGCGGTTTCGGTCTTCGCCGACCGTCTGGAAACCAATTTCGCGGAGCCGCCGGATTCCGCCCGGCCCGGGGTCTATTGGTATTTCATGGATGGCAATCTGTCGCGGGAAGGCATGACGCGCGACCTTGAAGCAATGAAAGCCGCGGGATTGGGACATCTGGTCTTTCTGGAAGTGAATGTAGGCGTGCCGCGCGGACCGGTGGATTTCCTAAGCGAGGCCTGGCAGGACCTTTATGTGCATGCGGTACGCGAAGCCGAACGACTCGGCATTGAAATCACGCTGGGCTCGGGACCGGGTTGGACTGGGAGCGGCGGTCCGTGGGTAAAACCGGAGCAGTCCATGCAGCACCTGGTGGCCGCTGCCATCGAAGTGCAGGGACCGGGGAATATGAATCAATCCCTCCCATTGCCGCCGCCCCGCCGACCGTTCTTCGGTGATCTGCCGAAGCAGATGCGGTCGCAATGGGAGGCGTTTTACCGGGACGTGGCAGTGATTGCCTTCCCCACGCCAGCCGCGCCCGCGAAGATTCCGGACAGTGACGAAAAGGCATTGGTTTACCGGGCGCCGTTCTCTTCGCAGCCGGGAGTCAAACCGTATTTGGAAGCCCCGGCGGACTATGCGGCCGCCCCCGCCGGCAGTGCCATACCGACGGACCAAATCGTTGATTTAACCAGCCGGATGAGACCCGACGGCACGCTGGACTGGCAGATCCCCGAGGGCAAATGGACCGTGATGCGGTTTGTCAGCCGCAACAACGGCGCCTCCACGCGGCCGGCGCCGGCGCCGGGCATCGGGTTCGAGTGCGACAAGTTCGATGCCGCGGCACTGGATGCGCACTTCGATCAATACGTCGGCAAATTGTTGCAAAAGGTGGGGCCGCGCAAAAAGGGGAGTGGCTGGACGATGCTGCACATTGATAGTTGGGAGATGGGTGCGCAGAACTGGACTCCGAAGTTGCGCGCGGAATTCAAGAAGCGGCGCGGGTACGATCCGTTGCCGTTTTACCCCGCCTTCGTCGGCTGCGTGGTTGGTAACCGCCAAATGAGTGAGCGCTTTCTCTGGGATCTGCGCCTCACCGGCCAGGAGCTGGTCCTCGAGAACCACGCGGAGCGTCTGAAAAAGCTGGGGCGGAAATATGATTTCGGCCTCTCCATCGAGCCGTATGACATGAACCCGATCAACGATTTCGATCTTGGCGCCGTGGCGGATGTGCCGATGTGCGAGTTCTGGAGTGTCGGGTTCAACTCGACCTACAGCTGCCTGGAAGCCAGTTCCATTGCGCACGTTTTCGGCCGGCCCGTGGTCGCGGCCGAGGCCTTTACCGGGGCGCCCGGAGAGAACTGGAAGTTTTATCCCGGCTACCTCAAGAACCAGGGCGATTGGGCGTTCGGCGCTGGGATCAATCGTTTCACCTACCATACCTTCGCGCACAAGCCGGACGAAGGCCGGCCCGGCATGGTGATGGGACCGTACGGGGTGCATTGGGATCGAGGTCAAACCTGGTGGCCCATGGCCGAGCCCTATCACCGGTACATCGCGCGTTGCCAGCAAGTGCTGCGACAGGGCCGCACGATTGCCGACATCCTCTACCTCATGCCCGAGGGCGCTCCCAACGTGTTTCAACCGCCCACTTCCGCCCTGGCCGGAAGCCCAACCCTGCCGGACCGCCGCGGGTACAACTTCGATGGCTGTTCGGCCTCGGCGCTCATCAAGCTGGCCAGCGTGCGCCAGGGTCGCATCGTGTTCCCCAGCGGAGCGACGTATCGCATCCTGGTCCTGCCGAATTTCCCGACGATGACACCGGAACTGCTGGACAAACTGGCAGCGCTGGTCAAAGCCGGTGCCACCGTCGTTGGACCGCCGCCGCGAAAGTCGCCCAGCCTGGTGAATTTTCCCGCTTGCGATCGTGAAGTTGCCACCAAAGCCGAAGCGCTTTGGGGATCGTTGACGCCCCCCCCGGAAGCGCGCACCCGGGTCCACGGCAAGGGCCGAATCATCTGGGACGACACGGCAAGTCCCGGTGCAAGCGACGCGGCTTCGCCAATCATGGACGCGAAGTGGATTTGGTTGCCGCAAGGTGAACCGGCCCAGTCGGCCCCGATGGAAGCGCTGGTATTCCGCCGCGAGTTCACCCTGCCCGCCGATCGGAAGCTGACTTCCGCCCGCCTGGAGATGACGGCGGACAACTCGTTCACCGCGACGCTCAACGGCACGCCGGTTGGGGAAGGCAACAATTTCCATCAGGTATATTCGCGGGATGTCACGTCGGCCATGAAGCCCGGAAAGAATATCCTGGTCGTGCGGGCAGAGAACAGCGGGGATGCGCCGAACCCGGCTGGCCTGATCGGCGCGTTGCGGCTGAAGTTCTCTGACGATGCGCAACAACTCATCGTCACCGACGAACAATGGAGCGTTGTCCAGGCCGGGACGACACCCGAGGTCAGCCAAACCGCCAAAGCGCTGGGCGCGGCGAAAATGGCGCCTTGGAATCTGGAAGCGCCATCGGTCGCGCCGGAATTATATCCTCCCTATGAACGGACGGCGGCGCTCCTCCGCCAGATGGACGTGGGGACGGACTTCGACTCTCCGGCTCCCGTCCGCTACACGCACCGCCGCACCGCCGAGCGCGAGATTTATTTTGTGGCCAATCGTTCCGACCAACCGCTGCAAACCACCGGCAACTTCCGGGTGGCAAAGGGCGGGCCGGAACTGTGGTCCCCGGTCACCGGCAAGATTCGGGCATTGCCGGAGTTTACCCGCACCCATGATCGGACAACGATCCCGCTGCGCTTCGAAGCGTATGAGAGTTACTTCGTAGTGTTTTCAACCAAGCCCGGAACAGGCAGCGTGCCGCGCGACAAGACCGGGAACAACTTTGCGGACGTGGCGAGAGTGGGCACGGTGGAAGGTCCGTGGGAAGTGGCCTTTGACCCAGCCATGGTCGCTCCCGCGCAGGTGCGATTCGAACGCTTGGAGGATTGGACACTGCGATCGGAACCCGGCCTGAAGTATTACTCCGGCATCGCCACCTACCGTCGGACTTTTGATCTTCCGACCACGGTGAGCCCCCAGCGGTCGTCGCCCCTTTACCTCGATCTCGGAAACGTGCAGGTCATGGCTCGCGTCCGGGTGAACGGCAGGGATTGTGGCGTGGCCTGGACCGCTCCGTGGCGGGTGGACATCACCGCGGCCGTGCAGCCCACCGGCAATACGCTGGAGATCGAAGTCGCCAATCTCTGGCCCAACCGGATGATCGGCGATACGATCGCGCCAGAGAAAACCTACACGCAGACCACTTACCGGCCCTTCAAAGCCACCGACGCCCTGCTCCCCTCGGGACTGCTGGGACCGGTTCGACTCATGAAGTGAACTCCAGCCAGCGATCCAATTCTTGTCAGAGGCGACCGAGCACCCATGTGATGCCACGTTCCAGTCGTTCGGGGACGTGATCGCTGTGTTTGCCGAACGGTTCGTAAAAGGTGCACCGCGCCGGCCGGGTCCGCAGCACCTCGTAGATCTGCCGTGCGCCTTCGTTCGCCTTCAACGCGTCCTCGGTGGGGCCCTCGACGTAAATCGCCTGCGCGTCACGAAAGGCGTGCCGGTGCCGTTGCACCAGGATCAACGGGTCATTGTCGAGCCACCGCTGCCAGACCGCCTCGCGCACCTGGCCTTGGGCATCGCAGAGCCAGTCGAACTCACCCGGATGCCAGCGTCCGCGCGGCGCGTAGGCGGCGGATAAAGCGAGGGCATATTTCAAATCCCCGTCCTTTGGGAGCGGCGTGCCGGGCGGCGCTTGGACCAGTGCTTTCAATTCGGCCGGTGAAAGGTTCGTTACCCCGGGTTCGGTGACGAGATAGCGGTGTGAGATTTCAAAATAGGAATCCGGACTGAGCGCGACCACGCCGCCGAAGAGCCGCGGACGCAGCATGCCGAGCCGCAGCGCGCCATAGCCGCCGCTGGAGTGACCCGCGATGATGCGATTGGTCGCGCCGGGCGCCATGCGATAGTGCCGCTCGACCAGCGGCACGACTTCGTCGCATATGCAATCGGCGTAATTGCCCTGCGCGCTCGAATTCAGATATTGGCTGCCGCCCCAGCGCGTCTTCCCGTCCACCACCACCAGCACGACCGGAGTCCCGACCCGGGCCAGTTCCTCGGTGGTTTTGAACCAGCGTGCGGGGTCTTTGATCGCGCCTTCGGATGAACCCCCAAAGCCGGGGAGGTAGTAAACGATTGGCAACGGCACGCCGTTGGTCGCCTGTTCCGGCACGAAGACCGCGATGCGACGCACGACGGGGTCGCCCAACGGATTGTTCTTCAGCGCCCGGCTGGAAAACTCCAGCACCTCGAGTCGCGGCTCCGCCCGGCTGGCCAGCGTGGAAGCACCAACTACGATCGCCAACCACGCCACAATGCGATGTAAACGGGCGGCGCTCGTGCTGACCCGGCGCACTGGCTGCGTAGCAGTCCAATTCTTATTGGGATTCATTGGGTTGGTCGTTTCTTTTGTCGGCCTGACGCTCGCGTCCGACCTGCCTTCGGTTATGTTAGCAGTCACTTAATTGGTGTCCACCCGCACGCCATCAAGGTGAACGACGTGGTCCTTTGCTCGCTCGCTGTGTTGCCCGAGGACTTCCAATCGGAGCGTGTGCGGGCCGGCCGTCGCGAGTGTTTTGCGATAGACACAGACGCCCCAGATGTCGTCGGCGGAATACGTGTCCACGACTTCGGGCGTCCCGCCATCAACGCTGACGGCCACCTTGCCACAGTTCGCGCCGAGCTGGCTGAACACGAGCACGGTCCGGCCAGTGAAACTCAATTCAGCGCTGTCGCCTTTTTGATTTGAGGTCGAGAGCGTGTGGTGGTGCGTGAGGAGCAGGTTGCTCTCGTGCTTCCATTCGCCACTGAATTTGATCCCGCCGCCCGGCGCGTCATCGCAGACTTGCGCGAGCTTGACCGCCGGGCCTTTGGCCAGGGCTGGCGCTGAGGCGTTGCCCGCGCCGTCCACGGTGCGCAGCTCGTAACGAGCCGCCGGGTCGGCGCCAGCGGAATGGTCGAAGTAGAAAGTTCCCTTGGCCACTTTGTCCAGCGCCGTGCCGTCGCGGAAGATTTCGTAGTAAGAAATCCAGTTGTCGTCCTTGCCAGCGTTCCAACTCAGTTCCACGCCGGGATAGCCCATGTTTTCGCCGCTGCGTTTGACGACGGTCTGCGGTGGCTTGGGTGGTTTCACGTCCAGTTT
>JADLHS010000453.1 GCA_020848635.1 Limisphaerales bacterium | reverse complement strand
GCCAGCACGCGGGAATCATTACGTTGCTGGCGCGCGACGGGAAGCTCGTGGACTTCCAGACGTACGGTTACCGCGACGTGGAGCGGCAGTTGCCGATGGAGCGCGACACGATCTGCCGCGCGTATTCGATGTCGAAGATCATCACGTGCGTCGCCACGCTGATGCTGGTCGAGGAGGGGCGGTTGAATCTGGATGATCCGGTGGCGAAGTATCTGCCGGAGTTGAAGGACGTGAAGGTCTGGACGGGCGGCACGGCGGACGCGCCCCAAACCGAACCGCTCAAACGACCCATCACGATCAAACATCTGATGACGCACACGAGCGGGTTGTTCTATGACTTCTCCGCCGCCAAGCCCGAACTCGCGAAGATGTGGCGTGACGCGGATTTATGGAGTGGTTCTAGCCTCACCAACTTCATCATCAAGCTCGCCAAGTTAGCGCTCCAGCATCAGCCAGGGGACACCTACACCTATGGGATCAATCAAGACGTACAAGGCGCGGTAATTGAGCGCGTGACAGGCAAGACGTTTGGCGCGTTTCTGGAGGAACGGATTTTCCGTCCGCTAGGGATGAAAGACACTGGTTTCGACGTCCCTCCCGAAAAGATGAATCGCCTTGCGAAGACTTACAAACATGGGCCGGACGGGAAGCTCGTGGAAGACAAACCCATTCTGGAAGATTGGCCGGAAAAGGGACGCGACCTCGAGGCTGGCGGATCGGGCATCTTTTCAACCGCGGGCGATTTCGCCCGCCTCGCGCAAATGCTCTGCAACGGCGGCACGCTCGACGGCAAACGCATTCTGGGCCGGAAGGCGATTGAATTGATGACCGCGAATCACCTGGTGACATTGCCGAACCATCAGGCAGCGACGCGGCAAAAGGGTTTCGGCCTCGGCGTGGAGGTGACAACTGATCTCGGCCAGCTTTCCATCCCGTCGTCAGTGGGCCAATTTGGTTGGTACGGTGCGGCAACGACGTATTGTCAGATTGATCCGAAGGAACGCCTGGTCGCCATCGCCTTTGCGCAGCACTTCCCGTTCAACGAACACAATTTCTTCGCGGCGTTCCAAACGGGCTATTATCAGGCGTTGAAGTAGTCACCTACTGGATTTGACGTATGCCCCCAATCTTCCGCACCTGCACATCGCACCCACGCCGGAGAAAGACCGCCGGCCTTGATCCGCACGGACACCCCCCAGGCCACAACCCATGGCCAAAATGGGCCAGGGGTGCATTTCACACCTCGCTGCCACCAAGGGAGACACACAGGAAGTTTTGATGGAACGATTATGTCCGCAAGCGCCTGATCCTCGCAACCCATTGATCTTGGAAACGGACCAACTGACGGGTTTGCGCAATTGAGCGGGCGAGGTAGCTAATTGGATTTGAACAATCGAAAGAGTCTCAGTTCGCCATTTACCGGCAAACTCAAGGAGTTCTCATTGTTCGTCGTGTTTGGGTTGACGAAGAGGTTGGACCATCCGCCGCCGTAGTCGGATACTGCGCCGGATTGTTGAAGTCCAAAGTCGCTGGCCCACAGCGGCCAAGCCAGCATGATGCCGTCGCCGGACTGCGCGATCCTCAGCCGCGGTGGTGTGGATTGGTACTCGTATGCCCCAATGTCCACCGTGCCGCCACCGATGCGCGGGTTGCCGTCCAGATCAGTCGTCGAACCATACGTGTAGCCGTTGTAGCCGGCGCTGATGCAAGGCGAGGTGGCTTGCAACCGCAGGTTCCCGGCTTCCACGTCGAGGAACTGCGGTTCGTTGGTCATGTTGGCGTATCCGTACTGGGGAGCCGGCTCGGTGCAACAATAGCTTAACTGACTGGACCAATAATTCGAGCCGTCGGGGGCCGTGTTGTAATAGACGATGCAGTTGTAGAGCACGCTGTTGGTGTTCAAGCCGTAGGCCCCGCCACCGTGGGCGGCCTCGTTGGCGGCGACGGTGCAGTTGTAGAGTCGGCTGTTGGCGGAGCCACCGCCGTAAGCACTCGAGTTGGAAACCATCAGGCAGTTGACCGCCGTGGCCCCGGAGATTCCGCCGCCGAGATTGAGCGCCGAGTTGCCGATAAAGCTGCAGTTGTTGACCGTGCTCCCGTAAACACCGCCGCCTTCAGAGGCCCGGTTGCCCGCCACGATGCAACCATTCAGATTGCAAACGTAGGGCCATCCGCCGCTCGCGCCGCCGCCTGCGGAGGCCGTGTTGCTCACCAGCGTGCAATTCGTCAGCGTGCCGCCATACGCGCCGCCGCCGTCGTCGTACGCGCAATTGCCCGCCAACACACAATTGGAAACCACCACGTTAGCGGATTCACACCACAGCCCGCCGCCGCACCACTCCCGCCACTGGTCGCCAGCGGTCCGCGTCGCGCCGTTGGTCAGCGTGAAGCCGATCAGCGTCGCGCCGTTGGTGAGATAGACACAACGAACCGCGGCGTCGCCGTTGGTCGTACCGGGAACTTGATAGCCCTGGATCAGCGTCACCTCCGGTCCGTTGACGCTGCGGACGGTGACCGCTTTATTCACGGCCACGCGATTTGTGAGCGAGCCGTATATGGTACGGCCGCCAGTGGCGTAGCGGCCGTTGGTGACGACGATTTCCTCGCTCGGCAGGGCGGCGTCAACGGCCTGCTGGATCGTCGAGGCCGCCGTGGCCCAACTCGTAAACGGCGCCAACGGATTCGCGCTGGTGGCATCCACGTAATGGATGGCCGGGGCGATTACTTGGAGGAGCGCGTTGCTGCTGGTGACGGCGCCAACGATATTGGTCACGGTGACAGCATAGTTGCCGGACTGGCCAGGCTGCGCGTTGGGGAGAACGAGCGTGGCGTTCGTGGCGCCTGCCAAAGCCGAGTCGGCGAGGCTCCACTGGTAGCTGAAGGGCGGCGTGCCCCAGACGGTCACATTGAACGTCACGGTCGTGCCGGCCAGCACGGTCTGGTTTGTGGGTTGCGAAGTGAGGATCAGAGCCAGGTTCCCCTGGTACTCGTATGCACCGATATCGGCGATGCCGCTGGAGATACGAGGATTGCCGTCGAGATCATTGGTGCCGCCAAGAGCGGCGTTGATGCCGGCGTTGATGCACGGCGAATTGGATTGCAGCCGTAGGTTGCCGGCTGAGGCATCCACGAACCGCGGGTCCGCAGCGATGTTGCCCTGGCCCCCGGCGGGCAGAGGCGTCGTGCAACACCAAGCAAAACTGCCGCCGGAATAGTTCGCCCCGCTGGGCGCCGTGTTGGATATGACGATGCAATTGGCGAGCGAACTGATGGACGCGCCGCCGCCGGAGGTGCTGGCCGTGTTTGCGTACAGGGTGCAGTTGCTCAGCGACCCGTAGTACGCGCCGCCGCCAGTCGGAGCGCTGTTGCCGACGAGGAGGCAATTGTTGAGTGAACTCAACGCCATGCCGCCACCATACGAACTGAAGGCCCCGTTGCCGGAGAGCGTGCAGTAGTGGAGCGTCCCAAAAAACTGGCCGCCACCCTCGGCGGCTGAGTTGCCGCTGAGACGGCATCGGTAGAGCGTGCCGTAAGCCCCACCGCCGCCGGCGGTCGCCGCTGAGTTGGCGCTCAACGTGCAGTCGCTCAAAGTCGCGTAAGCCTGCCCGCCGCCATAGCTGGCTGAGTTGTGGATCAACTCGCAGTCGAACAGCGTCGCCCACCCCGCCCCGCCGCCCCAACTGGCGGTGTTGCCGGAGAGGCTGCAATTGTAGAGCGTGCCCTGATAGGCCCCGCCGCCCCGGTAAGCGGCCGCGTTACCGGTGATGACGCAGTTGGAAACCATCACCGCTACGGAAACGACGCCCGTCGTGCCACACCAGAGCGCGCCGCCGCATTGCTCAGTCAGGTAATCCCCAGCACTGCGCGTGGCGCCATTGGTGAGCGTGAACCCGATCAAGCTGGCGCCGTTAGCCAGGTATGCACAACGCACGGCGGCGTCTCCATTGGTCGTGCCGGTAACCTGGTTTCCCTGGATGGAGGTAAATTGCGGCCCCCGGGCGCTGCGGATGGTGACGGCCTTGTTGACGGCAACCCGGTTGAGCGACGTGCCGTAAACCGCCCGCCCGCCGGTGGCATAAACACCATTGGTCACGACGATTTCGTCGCCGGGCGCGGCGACGTCAACGGCGTCCTGAATGGTCCGCGCGGCGGTGGTCCAATTGGTGAAAGGGGATGCGGGGCTTGCGCCGTTCACGTCCACATAATGTGTACCGGGCGTCTCTGGCAGCAACACGGTCAGGAGCGCAACCCGGCTCGTGACCGCGCCGACGGAATTGGAAACAACGACGAAGTAATTGCCCGCATTGGTCAGTTGAACATTGGTCAGGGTCAGCGAATTGGTGATCGGGCTGTTGAGATTCGTCCCATTAAAGCGCCACCAGTAGGACAATGGCGGCGTACCGCCGGCGGTCGCCGCAAAAGTTGCGTTGGAGCCGATCATCACGCTTTGATCAGCGGGTTGGGAGGCGCTGACGAAGTAGGGCGCGGTCGGTACAATCACTCCCTGATATTCGTAAGCCCCCATGTCCAGGATGCTGTTGAAGATGCGCGGGTTGCCATCGAGGTCCGGGCCGGACGGCGCGTGGTCATTGGCACCCGAATTGACGCAGGGCGAATTGGCCTGTAACCGCAGATTGCCGTTGAGCACATCCACGAATGATGGATCGTCGGTGAGGTTGCCGCTGCCCGCCGCAGGTTGCGGCGTCGTGCAGCAATAGTGCAAGCTGCACTGCTGATAATTCGCCGGGTACTGGCCGGTGTTGAAATAGACGATGCAGTTGTTCAGCGTCGCCGAGTGCGCCCCGCCCATGCCGAGCAACGAGGTATTCCCGACGATGGTGCAGTTGTTCAACACGTTGGAAAAAGTCGCACCAGCGTTCGTGGCGGAGTTGCCGGTGAACAGACAGTTGTTCAACGTGCCGCCGTACGCACCGCCGCCCTGAACTTTCGCATGATTGCTGGCGATGACGCACCGGGAAACCACAGCGCTCGTTGAATTGCACCAAACGCCACCGCCGCTCAGTTCGAAGATTGTGTTTCCCGAACTGTGCGTCGCCCCATTGGTCAGCGTAAAGCCAGTAAGGCTGGCGCCATCGGCGAGGTAAACGCAACGAATCGCCGTATCCCCAAAGACGGTGCCCGCCGCAAGCCGGCCTTGAATGTGCGTGAACTGAGGGCCGTTGACGCTATGCACGGTGATGGCCTTGTCCACCACGACGCGGTTGGTCATCGTCCCAAACACCGCCCGCCCGCCACCGATATAAATGCCATTGGTCACTACGATTTCATCGCCGGTCACGGCAGCATCCACCGCATCCTGGATGTTCGTGGCCGCCGTGGCCCAGGACGTGAATGGCGCGGCGGAGCCGGGGTTGTTCAGGGCCACGTAACGTACGGTGGCGGAGGCGGTCAGTGAAAGGAGCAGGCAAAACCCGAGAAGCATTCCGTGAGTTTTCATAGGCGGTTCTTGAACCCAACCAACCGAAGTCTCGCATGTGATTGATTTCCTGCCAAGTTTTTTGCCAAGGCAAGATCCTTGAGGGTAAGCTCGCAAAACCGATCCCGGCGGGAAGCCAAACCGCGACCCGCCAGCATGAACTTCTCCGTTACGAATCCGAACCGTCTCCGGCGCCTGGGCTGCCCACGCCATTGTTGATGATGCCGATGATCGGCAAAAACATCGCGATAACAATACTGCCCACCACGACGGCCAGAAAGACGATCATGATGGGTTCGAGCAACGACATCATGGAGCTCACGGCGTTGTCCACTTCGTCGTCACAGCCGTCGGCAATCTTCATCAACATGTCCGGCAACGCGCCCGTCTGCTCTCCGATGTCCACCATGCCGACGATCATGGGCGGGAAAATGGATGACGTCCGCAACGGCGCAGTGATGGTCTCGCCCTCCTTGACCCCGTCATGCACCTGCGAAATCAAATTCCCCACCACGAGGTTGCCCGCCGTCTCGCGCACGATGGTTAACGCCTGCAACACCGGCACCCCGCTGTTCAACAACGTGCCAAGCGTCCGGGCGAACCGCGAGATCGCTGCCTTGCGAAACACCGGGCCGAAAATCGGCAGTTTAAGCTTCAACTGATCGAACACCACCCGGCCCATTTTCGTTCGCACGCCCAGAGCTAGCGCAAATCCCACCACCGTCAGGGCCAGCAGGGCGAGGACAAAGTGGTGCTTGGTGAAATCGCTGATGTTGAGCACGAGGGTTGTGAAGGCCGGCAGCGGGGCCCCGCCGGTCAACCCGCTGAACACTTCTTTGAACCGCGGGATGACGAACACCAGCATCAAGCCCATGATGGCCGTGGCAACCAACATCACCGCCGCCGGATAGAACATGGCGGACTTCACCTTGCTCTTGATCTTCTGTGCCTTCTCCATGAACTCCGCGAGCCGTCGGAGGGTGAGCTCCAGCGCCCCGCCCAGTTCGCCGGCTCGGACCATGTTCAGGTAAAGCCGGTTGAACACTTTCGGATGCGCCGCGATCGCCTCCGAGAACTGGCTGCCGGCTTCGATGCCCTCGCCGACCTCGCCCAGAATCCGCTTCAGGGTGCGATTGGACTCCTGTTGCTCCAGAATCCTCAAGCCGCGCAGCAACGGCAAACCGGCATCCACAAGCGTGGCGATTTGCCGGGTCAATACCGTGAGCGCCGCCGGCTTCACGCGTTCGCCAAACAGCGCAATCGAAAAGCTACCGTTCTGGCCCCTCGCGCGCGATTTGGCCCGAACTCGCGGGAGCCGGCTTTGCGGGCGTTGCGCGACCCGGAGCGGGAACAACCCCATTTCCTTGATGCGGCGGACCGCCTCGCTCTGGCTCGCGACTTCAAGTACGCCGGCAGAACTGGCTCCCGCGGCATCCACGGCTTCGTAGGCATAACTATTCATAGGCTTCTGACGATTTGACCGGACGACGGGAAAAAGCTCACGCGAAGATTCAACTGGGGAATACGGACGCTCCCCCTTGATGGTTCCCATCGTCACCTTCCTCCCGGTGTCCGTTTAAGCCCGACCACAGACGGAGTGACAAGGACCGCGAGATAGAAAAAAAGCGCCAGAAGGCGGACATCACCGCTAGCTGGTCAAAACCGAAAACACCTATTTGGCGACGCCGGGTTTGTGGGACGACTGCCGACCATCCAGACAATGGTAATGGGCGACCGTCCGCGCTTCCCAGAGGCTAGGAAGGCTTGGGATGTGAAGCCTTCACCGCCGTCCCAGCCGCTCCAACAATTTTCCATGAATTCCACCGAAGCCGCCGTTGCTGAACACGCACACCATATCGCCGCCTTGCAGCTTCGTGGCCAAGTAGGCGACGATGGCTTCCGCGTCAGGCAGATATGCAGCGTCTTTGCCCAAGGTCTTCAAATCGGCTAGCAACTGCTCCGGGTTCAAGCGCTCTTCCGGCGCGAGCAATTCCAGCCGCGCGATTTGCGACACGACCACGCCATCGGCATCAGCGAAGGATTCGGCGAGTTCGGTCTGAAAAATCTTGCGGCGTGTGGTGTTGCTGCGCGGCTCGAAGATGGCCCAGATTTTTTCCTTCGCATACTTGATGCGCAAGGCCCGCAGCGTTTCGCGGATGGCGGTCGGATGATGGCCAAAATCATCAATCACCGTCACGCCGCCGGCAATCCCGCGCACTTCCATGCGGCGTCTGATGCCCTTGAACGTATCGAAGGCGGCCTGGATTTGTTTATTCGACAGCCCGCAATGCTTCGCCGCCGCGACCACGGCCAGCGCGTTGCGCACGTTGAACTCACCCGCCAGGTTCAGATGAAACCTGGCGCTGGGAATCTCGAACTCGCTCGCGGTCGGACCGAGCCGCACATTCGTCGCACGGACCGCATTGTTCTCGCCCAGCCCAAAGCGCTTTACCGGACAGAAACTCACGTTGAGCAGCGGAGCAACACTTGGATCGTCGCCATTGCCGAGCAAGAGGCCGTTGCGCGGCACGAGCCGGATGAAATGGCCGAAGGTCTTCTGGACCGCGGCGAGGTCGGCGAAGATGTCCGCGTGATCGAACTCGAGGTTGTTGATGATCGCGACTTCGGGCAGGTAATGGATGAACTTGCTGCGCTTGTCGAAGAACGCGGTGTCGTATTCGTCGCCCTCGATGATGAACCATTCGCTGTCCGTGAACCGCGCGCCCTGGCTGAGATTGTTTGGGATGCCGCCGATAAGATAGCTCGGGTTCAAACCGTTGTGCTCAAACACCCAGGTCAGCAACGAGGTGGTGGTGGTCTTGCCATGGGTGCCGGCGATGACGATGGCGCGTTTGCCGCGAATGAAGAACTCGCGCAACAAATCCGGCAGGGAACAAAACCGCAGCTTGTGGTCGAGACAGAACTCCGCCTCGGGATTACCGCGCGAGATCGCATTGCCGATCACGATGAGGTTGGGTTTGGGCGCGAGATTGCGCTCGCTGTAGCCATTCATCACTTCGATTTGATGTTCGGCCAAAAAGGTGGACATGGGCGGATAGACATTCTGGTCCGAACCAGTGACAGAATACCCTTTATCCTTGAGCGCCACTGCGGCCGAGGCCATCGCCGTTCCACAAATACCGACAAAGTGAATCGAGTTGATTTCGGAAAACATCGCGGGGAGACAATAGGCAGATTTTTCCCACTGGAAAGCGGGAAAGTTTTCGGAATTTCCCGCTTGAACTTGGAAATGAACCTGTCAGGGTAAAGTCGTCTGATAGATAGCGTGTCGCTTTCACGGCATGGTAAATCTTCAAGTGAACTCGGTTCAGTGATGATTTGAAACCCGGTGGTCGGGAACAGTCGGGAGATAGCACGGTAACGTCTAGGACAAAGCATCAATGAGCACGAAACTGTTTGTTGGAAACCTCTCCTTCAAAATCACGGAAAACGACCTGCAGGACGCCTTCGCGGCCTACGGCTCGGTCGTGGAAACCAACCTGATGATGGACCGGATGTCGGGCCGCCCGCGCGGCTTTGCCTTCGTGACCATGAGTTCAGAAGAAGAAGCCCAAAAAGCGATCGAAGCCTTGAACGGCAAGGAACTCGACGGCCGTGCCCTGACGGTCAACGTGGCGCGTCCGCGCGAAGAGCGTCCGCCCGGTGGCGGTGGCGGCAGCCGTGGCCCACGTCGCGATTACGGCGGCGGTAGCGGCGGTAGCGGTGGTGGTGGCGGCGGCCGCGGTCGCTACTAATTGCCGCGTGTGATTTCAGAGCGGAGCTTGCGTTACGCAAGTTCCGCTTTTTAATTTGGCGGGGCAACCCGCAGGGGGCGGGCGAGACCACTTCCCTCAAGCTTTCACTTGGGCCATTGCCCACGGGCCCGCTATACTGTCGAAGTACCGAATGCGAATCGCGGCTATTTGCCCACCCTGGCTGTCAGGGTTAAGGGTTGGGCGCAGGCAAATTACTACCAAACCAAACCCGACTCCGCTGTGACCACCAACCCACCCGCTTCACCCCGGCGCACCAACCGCCTCGCGCGCGAGAAATCACCCTACCTCCTCCAACACGCGCATAATCCCGTGGATTGGTTCGCGTGGGGCGACGAGGCATTCGCCCGGGCGCGCGGGGAAAACAAACCCATCTTCCTCAGCATCGGCTACTCGACCTGCCATTGGTGCCACGTCATGGAACGCGAATCATTCGAGGATGAAACAATTGGCGCGTTCCTCCGCGCCCATTTCATCAGCATCAAGCTGGATCGCGAGGAGCGGCCGGATGTGGACAAAATTTACATGACCTTTGTCCAATCCACCACCGGCAGCGGTGGCTGGCCGCTGAATGTTTTCCTCACCCCGGATCGCAAACCATTCTTTGGCGGCACTTATTTTCCGCCGGACAATCGCCATGGTCGCGGCAGTTTTATTTCCGTGCTGCAACAGGTCGCGGATGTCTGGTACGCGCGCCAGGGCGAGGTGGCGGCAGCCGCGGACGATATTCACGCCCGCCTCGAAATCGCGACGACAAATGCCACGCCGTCCCCAATTGTGCCTACCGCCGAGACCTTGCGGCGTGCCGGCACGATGTTCAAGGAAGCCTATGATCCGCACCATGGCGGTTTTGGCGGCGCTCCTAAATTTCCCCAGCCGAGCCAGCCCGCGTTTCTGCTCCGGTACGCCAAGCGGTTTCAGGATGACGAAGCCACGCGCATGACGTTGCACACCTGCGACCGCATGGCCGCCGGCGGCATCAACGATCAACTCGGCGGCGGTTTTGCGCGTTACTCCGTGGATGCCGGATGGCGGGTGCCGCATTTCGAGAAAATGCTCTATGACAACGCCCAGTTGCTCCAGCTGTACCTCGACGCGTATCTTGTCAGCGGCGAGCCGCGCTACGCCAACGTAGCGCGCGATATCATTCGCTATATCCAACGCGACATGACGCATCCCGACGGCGGCTTCTATTCTGCGGAAGACGCCGACAGCGAAGGCCACGAGGGCAAATTCTACTGCTGGACCCACGACGCGTTGTCGGAATTGCTGACGCCGGAGGAATTCAACGTAACTGTCCGTTACTTTGGCATCACGAAGGCCGGCAATTTTGTGGATCACAGCCACCCAACACCATTGTCTGGCCAGAATGTCTTAAGCATTGTGGCTCCCGAGGTTCGTGCGGAAGACCAGTCGCTCCTGGCTTCCGCCCGGAAGAAAATGTTCGAGGCGCGCACCCGGCGGATTCGCCCCCATCTCGACGACAAGCTCCTTGCCTCGTGGAATGGCCTAATGCTCGGGGCGATGGCGCGGGCTTACGCGGTGCTCGGCGATGCGGGCTATCGCACGGCGGCGGAGAACAATCTGGCCTTCATTCAAGCGAAATTGTGGGACGCGAGATCCGGGACGTTGTACCACCGCTGGCGTGAGGGTGAACGCGACACCGTGCAACTGCTCGAAGCCTACGCCTTTCAACTGGAGGGCCTCATTTACATGTACGAAGCGACGCTCGATCCGCGGCACCTTGCCTTCGCGATCGCGATCGCGGAAACAATGATCGGGAAGTTTTATGACGTCGAGAACGGCGGATTCTGGCAAAGCGCGGCGGATTCGCCGGACCTGATTCTGCGGGTGAAGGATGATTACGACGGGGCCGAACCCTCCGGTAATTCTGTTGCGACCCTCGCCCTGTTGAAACTGGCGGTCATAACCGGCCGCGCCGATTTCCGGAAACCCGCCGAGGCCACGCTGCGGTTGTTTGGGTCACGACTGGAGAAAAGCCCACAGGCCCTGCCCTATATGCTACACGCGTTGGATTTCTCGCTAGAAGAGCCGCACCGCGTCGTCCTTGCCGGGGAACCACGTTCCGCCAAGGCTCGGGAGTTGATTCAGGCTGCGTATTCGGTTTATCAGCCGAACAAGGTCATGCTGGGCAACGCGGGCGCGGTGGAGGAATTTGCCCGCATATTGCCAGCAAAGGAAGGCCCGGTAGTTTACCTCTGCACCGGCCAGGCGTGCCAAGCACCGACCGCCGACCCCCGGGAAATACCGCGGTTGCTGATTGGTCCGTAAGAATCTTGGGCAAGCACCCATGGCTTTAGGACGCGCCGCCCGGGGCACGTTGGTTTTGGCCGGATCGTTGACGCCGTAGCCCTGGTCGGTTTCACCAGCAAACAATGCCTTCCCTGATTTTTCCCGTGGCCGGTTCCCCGGGGAAACCCCATGCCGAACGACCCCAGCGCCCGCTCGGCATGGGGTTTGCAATGAAGACACCGTTGTTAGGACGTACATTATGAAGTTCAAAATCGAGGTTGGTGAAATCGAAAAACACCTGGTCGAATTTAGTTACAACCAACTTGCCGGCAGTTTGCTCATCAAGGTGGACAACGAACCCATTCATCGTTCCGTCCGCCTGCTCAACGAGCCGGTGGCGGAGGTTTACCACTTCGTCGTCGGCCAGATGGAACGGTCGGAAGTGCGGATCGAGAAAATCCGCAAACAACTCTTCGGCCACCGTAACAGTGTCTACGTGGGCGGCCGGCTCGCCCAGGTTTTCGTTGGCAATTAGGCGGCGAGCGAGCCCCGCGCACGCATCTCCGGAAGCACCGGAGCCCTCCGCCGGTCAGGAAGCTTGCGCAACTTGACCGGGCAACCTCGGAACCGGGGGGTCAATTCCCCTTCAATCCCAATACCAAGATCACCAGATCAATTACGAACAGCAGGACGATGGTGACTTCCAGCCAGACCATCAGACGGTTGTTCTGATCATGCTTGAGCAACTGGTAGAGGTCGTCGAGCGTCTTTAGTTTGCCGTCAATCGTCCGATGCCAGTCGCCAAGATGGAAGCGCGACGAAATCTTCTCGTAGATCCGCGCAAGATGCCAGTCGCCGAAAAACTTGGTGATGTTGGACAACTCATCGTTGAACCGCGCCATATCAATGCGGATATCCCGGAGTTCCCGCAACGTGTCACGGCGCGATCTTAACGGACGCTCACCGAGATCGCGATACGATCGTTCCAGGGCTTCGTCCAGCAACCGGTCGTAAGCTTCGAGCTCGGCGAGTTGGAGATTCGCCAGTTCCAAGACATAAAGCGTCTCGTCGAAGTCCCGGGGTTCGTCAATTAACAGCGCGGCGTCCCAGTCAATCACCAGAACGTCGTCCTCGTAATAACTGAGATAGCGGCCCGTGGATTCGTCGGACTCCTGCTTTGAGAGCCGCTCCAGGTCCGGCTCCTGCGTGAGCAACGCGGCCACCGGGCGACGATGCGATTGAAACCAATGCTCGGCGGTCACCTTCGCGCCCGTGGCGGTCAGCAGCGGCGACGCAATGCAAAACACCGTGTACGCCTCCTCTTCGATCAGGCGCGGATGCGGCCGCACGTAATGGGCCTTCAGCTCCGTGACCACCTCCTCCGCCAGTTGCCGCACCTCGTCATGCAACGCGCCGTTGCTGAATTGCAGATCGTGATACGCCACCAAGTCCTCGACGTGTTCCACGGCAAACGGCACACGCACCGTGATGCTGATAGCGCCCACGGGCAGAAGTTTGATGACGCGCTCAACCCGCACCGGCCCCCGCGGCCCGAGGCGTTCAAGTGGCGGCAACCGTACCATCTGCGGCTTGTAGAAGAAAAGCTGGCGCGGACTGCGCTTGCTCGCGTCCACGATGAACTGCGCCACCGGTTGACCGAGCAATACGTCCACCGGCTGCCGCGTCATGTCGTAAGCCACGTCGAAGGCGTAAATGTAAACCACCTCGCCGGTGTAACGCGCGACTTTGGTGGATTGTGGCTTGGGGAGGATTGAAATGAGCTGTTCAGTGGGCTTGTCCATAACCACTGGAAACCTACGTCAAGGCCGCCGGGTTGTCGAAGCCAGGTTCACCCCATTTGCCTCGATTCGCGAATCTCAATTCTTCCAGAATCCTTTGCCGGTCAGTTCGCTCCGGTTCAGGAAAATGCCCAGCGCGCGGTTACGCCTTGGTGAAAAATTTCCGCTGCTTCTCGCTGATGGGCAAATCGAGCCTTTCCATCACCTGCAGCATGTCTTCCCAAACATGGCGTTTCTCACTCAGTGCCTGGCTGCGCAACAGGTAGGCGGGATGATACGTCGGCATCAGGGGAATGTTGCGGTAGGACTTCCAAGTGCCGCGCAGTTTGGTAATACCGATCGTCTTGCCAAGCAAACCCTCCACCGCCGTCCCGCCAAGGGCGACCAGGACCTTGGGCTGGATCAAATCAATCTGCTCATGCAGGTACGGAAGACACGTCGTCATCTCCTCGGGGGTGGGCTTGCGATTGCCGGCGGACTCACCCGGCGTGTCGGGCCGGCATTTTAGGATGTTCGCAATGTAAACGTCCGCGCGGCTCAGGCCCATCGTCTCTATGATCTTCGTCAGCAACTGGCCGGCCTTGCCGACGAACGGCTCGCCCCGTTCGTCCTCGTCCGCGCCCGGCGCTTCGCCCACGAACATAAGCGGCGATTCAATGTTCCCCACGCCGAAGACCACGCGCTTGCGCGAGGAGGCAAGGTGGGGACATTTGCCGCAGGCAAGGGCGCGCGTTCGCAACTCGGAAAAGGCCGCCGCTTTACCGGCTGGATCGAGCGGGACCGCGAAAGTGGTTTTTGCCTCCGCGGTAAACAACGCGGGTGATTCAACGGGCGGCGTCATCGCAGCCACGGGACTAACACGGACGGGTATCAGTGGGGACGTGGCCCGGGCAGAGGGTTGATCAACTGGCGCCGGCGCAACCCGGCGGGGTGCAGGCAGGGCCAGCGCCTGGAGCGTTTCCGGGGCGACGGCTACATGCCGCACACCGCGCGCCTTCAAAGCTTCCAGATGCTGAATCGTCGCGCCAAGCAGTTGGTCGTAACCCGATGACATAACGGCATCGTAAACGCCTGCCCGCCCAGCACACGAGGAAATTTCGGACCATCGAATATCCCCGGAACGGGAAGCCGAAGCCCCGCTGGTCGCAGGTCAGTTGATGCCCGCAATCGCTCCGACTGCGCCCGGAATTATCCCGGCCTCACAACCGGAAATCCACTAGTTGCTGTCGCACACCCCGAATGTATGTTCTCTGCGTCCGCTTCACAGCCGACCTTGAACATGGAGGACACTTTCGCAACCAAAATTGGCAGCAACCCCCTCCCGGGAGGTTGGCCTTTGCGGTACCCGGCGATTTACCGCCGGCGGATTTCGCCGTAATCACGGCGTCAAACAGGCCGCCAAAGAGGGCGCTGGCGGCTTGCGGCTGGTCTGCTTGGGCTGGTTTCCAGCGCAGGCAGGCCAGCTCCCTTTCGGAAACCGACGGCGCGGAGAGAACCTCGGGACTCCGGCACGCCTTGCTCCTACGATTATCAAATTTGCAATCTCAGAGCCTATTGCCACGGGTAATCCCTGTCCTGTTTCTCAAAATAGCGCCGCAGGACATCGTGAAAGTTTGGGTTTTGGGTGGCCGAGGTCCGAGGGGATAAATAGAATCGCGAACGATCGGACGGCTGGCACAACCGTCCGGTTGGCGGGAATCTGCGGGCGCCCGTTTCTAGATGGCTAAAATATGAAAACGAGACTCACCTTTGCGGCGATAGCTTTGTCGGCTGGGTTGACCTGCCCGGCGGAATCGAACGTCGTCCTGTTCGAGGACGGTTTCGCCCAGATGCGCAGCGGCTCGATCGGCAGCGACATTGGTGCGCATGCGGAGTATCACTATTTGCCGGAGGTGGGTGCGAAAGGCAACTGGTTCATCTCCGCCTTCGTTTCCGGCGCACCGGCCCAACGCGCCTGGCGAATTGCCCGGCACAACGGCCATCCGGTTCTCCTCCAGACCTACGAAAACAAACTGGTTCAAACCCACCCAATGGTGGTCGGCGGCGATGAGTTGTGGCGGGATTACACCGTCACGGTTCGCCTGGCGCCGGACGGCGCAAGAGGCCGCTCCGGGTTGGTGTTCCGCTACCGCAATGATCGCTGCAACTACTTCTTTGGCGTCGAAGGCGGAAAGGCGGTGCTGAAGATGATCCAGCACGAGAGTGACTTTCACAAACCGTTCGAGAAGTTGCTGGCCAGCCAGGAATTTAACTGGAAGCCCGGCGAGGATTTGCTCGCGGAAGTCACGGTCGCCGGCGAACGCATTACGGCCAAGCTCAACGGCCAACTGACACTCGCCGCCACGGACGCGACCTATCCGCAGGGAAAAATCGGACTCCTGGCGGACGGACCAACCCGCTTTGCCAGTGTCCAAGTTACAGCCTCGGCGGCGGAAAAGGCGCGGGTGGCGGCGGCACGCGCCAAGGTCGCGGCGCAGGAAGGCGCACTTCAGGCCGCGAATCCGCAGGCCGTGCTCTGGAAGAAATTCAAGACCGACGGCTACGGCGTGGCGCGGAATCTTCGCTTTGGCGATCTCGATGGCGACGGGAAGCTGGACCTCCTGTTCGGACAAATTCTCCACCATGGCCCGAAGGATGCCAACAGCGAGGTGAGTTGTCTCACCGCGGTGAACCTGGACGGCCAGCGACTCTGGCAGATCGGCGACCCGGACCCATGGAAAGATCACCTGAGCAACGACATTGCCTTTCAAATTCACGATCTGGACGGGGACGGTCACACCGAGGTGATTTATTGCAAGGACATGGAACTCATCATCGCGGACGGAAAAACGGGCAAGACAAAATACAAGGTGCCGACGCCCGCTACGCCAACCAACACGCCCGCCCCGCGCAACCGTTCGCCCCGCATCCTGGGCGACGCGCTTTTCTTCTGCGATTTCCGCGGGCAAGGCCGGGCGGGCGATATCGTGCTCAAAGATCGCTACAACAGCCTCTGGGTTTTCAACAGCAAGCTGGAACGGCTCTGGCAGGCGCAGTGCAACACCGGCCACTACCCTTTTGCCTACGACGTGGATGGCGATGGCAAAGACGAGTTGTTCATCGGCTACTCTTGCTTTGATCACAACGGCAAACCGCTCTGGACGCTGGATGACAAAATCAAGGACCATGCTGACGGCGTCGCGGTGGCGAAATTTAGTTCCGACCCGAAAGCCGAACCAAACGTAATGATTGCCGCGAGCGACGAAGGCATGCTCTTCATTGATCCGCGCGGCAAGATCTTGAAGCATCACCGGCTGGGACATGTGCAGAATCCCACCGTCGCCGACTTTCGGCCGGATCTTCCGGGATTGGAAACCGTCTCAATCAACTTCTGGGGCAACCAAGGCATCGTCCACTGCTTCGACGCAAAGGGCGAGCTTTACCACGACTTCGAGCCGTGCCAGCACGGGAGCATGATGCTGCCGATCAACTGGACAGGCCAGCCGCCGGAATATTGGATCCTTTCGCCCAATGTCGAAGCCGGCGGGATGTTTGACGGCTGGGGGCGAAAAGTGTTCTCATTTCCCGCCGACGGTCACCCGGACATGTGCGTTGCGGTGCTGGACTTGACGGGCGATTGCCGCGACGAAATCGTGGTGTGGGATCCGTATGAGGTTTGGATCTATACCCAGAGCGACAACCCCAAAGCTGGCCGGCTCTACAAACCGAAACGCAACCCGCTCTGGAACTACTCGAATTACCAGGCGAATGTTTCGCTCCCGGGATGGTCGGACGACAAACCCTAGGACCGGGCGGTGGCGGGTGTGAAGCTTATGAAATGGTTCTCCTTGGCACTGTGCCTTGCGCTTTGTGATACCGGATGTACCAGTCGCCCTCCGACCGCCACGGCGAAGCAGCCCGAATATTTTCCGCCGCCGGAATCCCAAGGCGGCTGGCGCAAGTTGGAAGCGCCGCAGGATATTCGACGATTGGCGGGAAACGACCCAGCCAAGCTCGAGGAGCTGAAACGTTGGCTGTTGCAATCCGATGATCGGCCGTTCAGTGCCCTGGTTATTCACAATGGCTACCTCGTGCTCGAAGTCACACGCGATCACAGCTCGGTCACCAACACCAAAGACATCAAATCGTGCGCCAAAGCCATCTGTGCCACGGTGCTCGCGATTGCCTCCGCGGAAAGCCAAAAGGGCCATACGCCGCGCCGCATGACGTTCGATGATCCGGCCTTCGATTTCATACCGTGGGCGCAGCCTTTAAGCGATCCGCGCAAAGCGCAAATCACGGTCAAGCACCTGCTCAATCACACCTCCGGCCTCACCCCGGAAGGCTATGGGATCGCGAATGTGCAAAAGTGGGAATACATCCTCGGACATGGCGGCGATGGCCGGACCGCCAGCCTGTTTTTTGAACCGGGCACGACCTTGGAGTATTCCACGCACGGCCTCTATCATGCTGCGTTGGTTTGCGAGAGCGTGACCGGACAGCCATACGATCAATACTGCATCGAGCATCTGCTCCAGCCATTGGGGATTGAACACTGGTGGTTTCAAATCCTGACCGGCGACGCGCAACACGGGAACCACGCCTCGCACACCTTGGGTCTTCCCGCGCGCGAGCTGGCTCGCATCGCATACTGCATGCTGCACGATGGCCGCTGGGGCGAACACCAGGTCGTTCCGCGCTGGTTCGTCGAACAAACCGCCGCGCCGACGCATTCGGTCACGGGCGTCACCCAAAAAAGTTTTGGTCGCGACGCGCGCTCCTGGTCGCACGGCTGGGAATTGCCCGCCTTCGAAGGCGGCGAGCGGGGGAAGGGCATCCCGCCGGACACACGCTTCAAACCCGGCTCCGGCGGACAACTGATCTGCTTTATTCCCAGCTTGAACCTCGTCCTCACGCGGCAGACCGGCAAAAGCGGTGAATGGGCGTATGAGGAGTTTGTACGCCTCGCGGTCGCAGCGGTCTTGCCAACAACCCCCGATGTATTGGCTGAGCGATCCCCGCGGTAACCATGTCCATTCGCCGACCGCCGCAGCTCGACTGGGAGGGCTACTTGGAACCGGCCTGGTACCGCGAGCGCTTTTTGCCCATTTGGATGCAAGTAGCACCCGCGACTTTGCGGAGAGCGGGACGATGCCGCCAGCCCTCCGGGTTGGTATTTGATTGCCAAAACTGAATACGGACGGCAACGATTGGTTGCCATGATGATTCCCCGACCTCAACCCCGGCGGGAACTGACGCTCGCGGCCCTTTTGCTGCTGGCAGTTCTCCCGGCCGACGCCAGCAATCCCGGCACGCCGTGGCCGGCGACGGATGCGCTCGGACGCAAATTGCCCACGGCGGAAGCCGCCGGCCCGCCGCAGACAAATCGCTTTGTGGGCATCTTTTATTTTCAGTGGCTCGTTCCCGAGATGCCCATCCCCAAAAGCCAAAACTGGGACGGCCCATACGACATTGGCAGAATTCTGGCACGCGACCCCGACGCGCTGAAGCAGCCCGATTCACCCCTCTGGGGCCGGATCGGCGAATATCATTTCTGGAGTGAACCGCTGTATGGCTATTACCGCAGCGCTGATCCGTGGGTGATCCGCCGTCACGCGCAATTGCTCGCGGACGCCGGGGTGGACACCTTGATCCTGGACGCCACCAACGCGGAGACTTACCGGACGGTTTACCTAGCGCTGTGCAAGGTGTTCCAGGAAGTCCGCAATACCGGCGGGCGCGCCCCGCAACTCGCTTTCATGCTCAACACCCATGCTGGGGCCACGGCGCAGACGCTTTACAATGAGTTTTACAAGCCCGGAGAATTCCCGGATTCCTGGTTTCGCTGGCAGGGCAAGCCGCTGCTGATCTGCGATCCGGCCGCCGTCACGCCGGAGTTGCGCGCATTCTTCACGCTGCGTACCGCGCACTGGCCGTTCACACTCACCAACACCCCGTACGCCTGGCATTGGGAGGCCACCTACCCGCAACCGTATGGTTACACCGATGATCCGACCCAGCCGGAACAGGTGGTTGTTTCCGTGGCCCAGAATCTTCGCGCCAAAGACGGCAAGGTCACGAACATGAGTTCCGGTGAAGCGAGGGGCCGGAGCTTTCATGATGGCCGGCAGGATTCGACGACGAACGCGGTGAACCACGGCCACAACGCCCAGGAACAGTGGCAGCGCGCGCTTGAACTCAAACCGCCCTTCGTGCTGGTCACCGGCTGGAACGAATGGATCGCCGGCCGCTGGGGCGAACCGAAAGGACCATTGGTCTTTGTAGATCAATTCGATCAGGAATTCAGTCGCGACATCGAACCGATGACGGGTGGGCACGGCGACAATTACTACTGGCAACTGGTGGCCAATGTCCGCCGGTACAAGGGCGCGCCCGCCCTGCCGAAAGCGTCCCCGCCCAAAACCATCCGCATCAGAGACGGCTTTGAACAATGGCGCGACGTAACACCGGAGTTCGGGGATCATGTTGGCGAAACGATGCCGCGCGACTTCGCCGGCGTGGCGGGTCAGCACTACACGAACTACTCCGGACGCAACGATCTGATCGCAGGCAAAGTCGCGCACGATGCGAAAGAGATTCATTTCTACGTCCGCACCCGCGAAGCCCTCACGCCCAACACCGGAAGCAATTGGATGTGGCTATTGATTGACGCGGACCAAAATCCGGCCACGGGCTGGGAAGGTTACGACTACATGGTAAACCGGGTCCTCGATCCGAAGGGCAATTCTTGGTTGGAGAAGAACATGGGCGGCTGGAATTGGGAGCGGGTTTCCCCAGTCAGCGTTCGGGTTGAAGGGAACGAACTACAACTGGTCGTTCCGCGCAAGGCGTTGGGTCTTTCCCGGCGCGGGACCAAGACGACAATTGATTTCAAGTGGGCGGATAATCTCCAACACCCAGGCGAGATCATGGATTTCTACGTTAGTGGCGATGTCGCACCCGAAGGCCGCTTTAACTACCGGTATCCTGGCGAGTGAGCGGTGTTTCCGGTAGCGCCGGGTTTGGTGGATGCACCGGCGGCTTCTGGGGACCTGGTTCTACGCGGCAAGTGAAGGGGACGGCTTAAGAAACCTTCCCAGGCCCGACCCGTGAGCGCGCAGGCTTTTACGGGCCGGGTTCAACAACGGATGGAAAGGATGCTCGGCGCGATCTCACCTTCAAAACAGCCGACCGCCACTCCGCGCCTCAATCCTTTCCAATCCTTTGGTGATTAGGCCAACAATGTTTCATGCCACTGGTGTAAGTGCGCCATGCAGCACCCCCGCAAGGAAAATAGCCAGCGGGGGAATAAAATCTCGCGGCTGGACAAATACTGCAACTAGCAGGCTGTAAATCATGGCTGCACCACAACCCAAAAAAAGCACGGTATGCACGTCTGATCCAATCCTGACAAAAAGATGAACCGGGCTGGTCACCCAACACAAGGCCATCAACAAGTAGGAAAGTCTGATGGACTTGGAGGCGGGTATGACCTGTAAGCTCATATATCCTAGTTGGCCTAGACAGTATGGCTTTCGATGGAAGCGAAAGCGGTGTCTGCTCTCCGGAGTAAACGTGGGTTGCGACCTGTTGAGCAGGTGGCCGAGCCACAACTTGTGGGACGCACGCCCCAGACCACAAATGAACGAAGAGCCAACACCATGAAGACCTACATACTCCGCGAACCCAAAGCTGTCGAGCCGCAAAAACCGGTGCGGACACGGCGCAGCGCCCCCGCCCCGGCGAGCGCCACCACTCTGCTCGGGCCACCCCGCCGCATCCGCCAACGGGCCCGTCCTTTACATCGGTTTGGACGTGCATACCGACTCCATCGCCGTCTCGCTGGCGCGGACGGACACCCCCGAAGTGCGAGGCTACGGGATAACTGGCGGCCAACGCGAGGACGTGCTCAAGTTGCTCAAGAAGTTGCAAGCCTCCGTCTTCCGAGCGCGGGATTCTACGCGGCAAGTGAGGGGGGACGACTTAAGAAACTTTCTCGGGCCTGACCCGTGAGCCGCAGGCTTTTACGGGGCGGGTTCAACAACGGATGGAAATGATGTTCGGCGCGATCACACTCGCACCGCAGGAGACAGCCTCTGCGTGCCTCAATCCTTTCCGATCCTTTGGTCTAGCTGCCTTACCAATCATAAACCTCACCACCGTCACCTACAATCGTGGCATCAAGAACTCTAGCCAAGTGAACTGCCGCACGATGAACTGCATCTTTGGGAGACTCAATATTCTTCGTTGCTCGAAATGTGGCGCGTCCGTGTGAAAAACGGAATGCCCGCTCCCATGTGCGCCGCGGGCCAAACCAAAGAAACCGCGGGCGGACAAATAGCACCTCAGCGTCACCTTCTGCCGACGGTACGCGTATCTCCTCACGTGTGGTCGGGTTCACAGCTGCTGCGTCTTCGTTGGTAAGTCTAACAATCTCCGAAGCTCTAACAGCCGAACACCACTCTTCGAGTGATAATTCTCGGTCCTGACGTCGAATGTGAAGTTCGTATGCCATTGCTCAGGCAGCTACAGTATTTAATAGCCGAGACTCGTAAACCAATCAATCCCTTGGCGATAGAACCGGGATTCTAAGCCAGCCTACCGGTACTGGTTGCCTTCGGATTCGTTCACGGTCGGGTGTGCGTCGGTGAACTGGAAGGCGAATAGGTTCGCCTTGGTCATCTGGAAACTCAGGCACACCGGCTGCGCAGCCAGGGACGACAAATTCGTTTTCGTATTCCAAGCCACGACGTGCCGGATGTGATCGCCGGTGATCGGCACGCAGTCGGCGACCGTTAATCCCGGGACCGGGCGACCCGCCTCATCCAGCAGCCCCACCCGGACCCGACCGCCGTCCCGGACGGCGACATTCAAGGCGAGCGCGTTGCCTTTGAACTGGAGCGGCGGGGTTACGAATGATCCATCATCGTTGCCTGCCGCAGCCGATACATAGCCATCGAGGCGGATTTTGGCACGGCTGTAGATGCGGTGGTTGGCGGCGTTGGTGAGCAATTCGAGCGTGGCTTGCTCGTGCTTGAGCGGAGAGCCGCTGTAGTAATGCCATAACTCATCCCGAACCGGCACCAACCCCTGCCCCAGGTAGAGGCTGCCGCTATCAAATTGGCCGGGGCTTCCCAAGGGGATGAATGGGGTCGCACGGTCGGGATAACTCCAGTGGATTCCGTCACGGCTGACGGCGAGGTGGATGGCGAGGGTGTCGGCCTGGTGATCGTAAACGCTGGGAAACATCAGATAGGTGTTGGCGGCGTCGGGATATTTCACGGCGGCGGGATTGTAGAGATCGCGCGCCGCCTCGTTTTCCAGAACAAGCTGGAGCGGCTCGAAATGGGAGAAATCGCGGCTCGGCGCGCGGCCAATGGCGCGACCGCGGCCGCCCACCCGGCCGTAAAGAACGAACGCATCACCGGCCGCGTCCCAGAACGCCGAATACTGGCTGTCGGCAAAAAGATCGCAGATCACATTCGGCAGTCGGGTCCAGCGCAGGCCATCAGCGGAGACCATGCCCGCCACCCGGTACGGCGGCGCCGAGGACGCGAACATGCCCTGCGAAACGCATTTGTATCTCGCCGCGGGCGGCGCCGTCGGATCGAGGAACACCCCGGCGCCGTGAACCCGCGAATAGGCGCCGGGCGGCCCGATTTCCCGGAAGAGAATATTATTGTTGGTGCTGCCGTGGTAATTGAACAGGCCGAGATTGGGTTTCTCCCAGCGGAGGCCATCCACCGATTCGGCGTAGCAGAAGGAGGTGTCGTTGGTGGTGGGCCAGCCTTCCACGTCATAGCATTCGTACCACATGCGGAATTTGCCGTCGTGCCGCAAGACCGAGAACCAGTTGAGGGACGCGTTCTCCCACGGCTGGGTCGGGACCAGCGTTTGTTCGCCGGTCTTGAGCGCGGGATGCATTCGCAACACAACGTTCGTTGCCTGCTTAACGAAAGAGTCGTCGATGAACAACTGCTTCTGGTCGCCCACGACGATGGCCGCGGCGGCGGCGGCGAGGTTGCCAGCTCCGGATAAGACCGCCAGAAACAGGCCGCAGGCGATGGCGAATGCGGTTGTCCGCGGCGCAAAGTTGTCAGGTTTGACTCGCAACATGTGGCGATCTCCACCGCTCAACGGGGGCGCCGGTTACCGCTTGGGCAACCAACTCTTTACCGGTCCGCCCTGCTGGATCCATTCCTCATCGAGCACGGCGTGGTTCACGACCGTGCGCTCGTGCGAGGTGAAGATCAGATGGATTTTTCCATCGCGCGTTTGCAACGCCATCGGGTAGCCATAGTCGTACGGACCATCGGCCACATTGCGACGACCGGACCAGGTACGATCTCCGTCGGTCGAGAGCGCAACGGTGAGGGGCGTCCGGTCGTTCATGCTGTCATTGAAAACCAACAAGAGACTACCACTGCGCAGCTTGATGAAGTCCACTGCGGCGTTCGGGTTTTTGAACTGCGAATTCGCCCCGGCGCTCCAAGTCCAACCCCCGTCCCGCGATTCGGCACGCACCAGCCAGCCGTTGGTGGTCGGCTCGTAATTGCCCCCGCGCCGGCAGTAGGCCACGAGCGAATGGTTGCTCACTTCGACCGCCACCGGTTGGATGTTGCCCGTAGCCGAGCGGATGCGGTCCGTTGGTTGCCACGATTTCTGCTTCACATCATAGCGCAGAAACAGCCCGCTGCTGTCAGCGCCTGTAAACTCGGGGTTGTTTCCGCCCTCGAAGTAGAGCGGCAGCAGGTAGTCGCCGTTGCTCAGGACAATCGGCTTGTTGCAAACCATCATGCCCGCCTCGCTCACCAGCGGAAACGCTTCCGACCAGGTCGTGGCGTTGTTCCGCGAGACTTTCGCTTGCACGCGGGAGGTGGACCAGGTTTCACCGTAACGAACCACGTAGAACAGCCAGACCAAACCGTCCGGCGCCTGCCAGATGATTCCGTTACCGACGGACCGGAAGGGATCGCTGGCAATGCGCTTGGGCAGGGTCCACTTGTGGCTGCCTTGCTTCAAACGCGAGCCGAAGACACCGGTCTCCGTGGCGTATTCCCCTTCCCCGCCGTAATAAACCACGTAGAGATCCCCGTTCCGGAGTTCCTCGATCCGGGCCGGGTGTTTGTAGGGGCCGGTCTTAATCTCCGGTCCAAACAGACGCTCGATACGCAACTCGCCGGCGTGGAGCGGGAGGATCGCCCTGGAAAACCACAACAACGAGCCAAGCAAAAACAGGCAAATGGCGGAGCTGCGAATCTGAGTGACCAAACCTGATGAGCGGATCATCCGCCCAGAGAAACACGCCGGCCCCTAACGGTCAAGCCAACGGTGGCTCGATCCCTAGTTAGCGGAGGATTTTCGCTTTCACGCTGCACGCCTCTGCGTTATTTCTTCCCCACTGGAATCCAGAATGAACAAAACTCCGAATGCCCGAAAATGGACGAGTCCCAGTCTGGTTTTGGCGGTAACGCTTCTGGCCCGGTTCTCTCTCCACGCGGTGGAGATCACGCCCATTCGCGAAATAATCGTTCCCGCGATCCCGGACCGCCAGGATTTTCAAGTGCCGGACCGGGTGCGATTGACCGGCTGGGTGGGTGAGCGCATTCGAGGTAATGAAGCCAACCGTCTGGTTAAGCTCGATGCCACACGCTTGCTGGAAGGCTACCGCAAGCGACCCGGTCGCCAGTCGTGGGATGGCGAGCATGTGGGCAAATGGTTGCATGCCGCCACGCTGGCCTGGGTATATACCGGCGATCCGGCGTTGCGGGAGAAGCTCGATTACATTGCGGCGGAACTGGTCAAATGCCAGATGGAGGACGGCTACCTCGGCACCTACGTCGAGAGCAACCGATGGCGGTCATGGGATGTTTGGGCGCACAAATACAATCTCCTCGGCCTGATCACCTATGCGCGTTACACCGGCAACCCCGCGCCACTGGCCGCCTGTCGGCGCATGGCGGACTTGTTGTGCAACACGTTTGGGGACGAACCGGGCAAACGCGACATTATCAAATCCGGACCGCAGGTCGGCATGGCCCCAACCAGCGTGCTGGAACCGATGATCCTCCTGTATCGCCTGACGGGCGAGCCGCGTTATCTTGAATTCTGCAAATACATCCTCCGCGCCTGGGAGCAGCCGCACGGACCCAAAATCATCTCCACGCTGTTGACGACCAAACGGGTGGACAAAATCGGCAATGGCAAAGCCTACGAGATGATCTCCTGCTTCAATGGCATCCTCGAGTATTACCGGACGACCGGCGACCCCGATGCCTTGCAAGCCTGTCTGAACGCCTGGCAGGACATCGTAGCTCATCGCCTCTACATCACCGGCGCCGCCAGCTACTGGGAGGTCTTTCACGACGATTACGATCTGCCGAACAACAACATCATGGGTGAAACCTGCGTCACCGTCACCTGGCTGCAATTCAACGCGCAATTGGTGCGCCTCACGGGCGAGGCGCGGTTCGCCGACCAGCTTGAAAATGTTGTATTGAACCAGTTGCTCGGCGCCCAGCGGTGTGATGGTGGGGCTTGGGGTTACTACGTGCAAATGGAAGGCCGTAAACCCTACACCACCAACCTGGACGGCCAATGCTGCCTTTCGAGCGGGCCGCGCGGCGTTGCGCTGGTCCCCACGTTTTCGACGACCACGGATAGCGATGGCATCGTACTGAACCTTTACGATGCCGGAACCGCACAGCTAAGACTGCGCGACGGCACCCCCGTCACACTGACCACCGCAACCGAGTATCCCAGCAAGGAATGGATTCGCATCGCGGTTGATCCGGCGGAAACCGGAACCTTTGCGGTCAAACTCCGGATACCGGCCTGGTGTCACCGCGCGACAATTGAAGTCAACGGTCGGAAATTCGCGATAGACCCGAACACCGCTGGCTATGTCGCCATACAGCGCTCATGGAAAAAGGGCGACCGGATTGCCCTCCGACTGAAGCTCGAACCACGCCTGGTGCTGGGGGATCATACAAATCTCGGCAAAGTGGCCCTGTTGTATGGACCGCTGGTCCTGGCGGCGGACCAAGCATTATGCGACACCGCACGGTCGGCTAGAAAGCGGGGTTCAGCGATCCCGCAGCCGACGATGCCACTCAATGGCATCGCCGTGGCCAGCCCGGAACTGTCCAAGCTCAAGATGACGCCCGAGCCGGCGCCAGATGAATTCAAGACCTGGCCCGGCGCCCAGGTCTTTCGCATCCGTGCCGTCACCCGTAAACCGATGCCTGGAATCAAGATCGGGACGCCGGTGACCATCCGGCTGATCCCGTTTGCTGACGCCGGGAGCACGGGCGCCCGATACAAAGTCTGGCTGCCGTTATCCCAGGAACTGTACCGCGGCAATTTACTTCTGGACGGCCAGGCCAGCCTCTCCCGACCGGACCATACCGATGGTTCGATGACCGACGAAGACTTTGAAACTTTCGTGGCCAATTCCGACGGCAAGTTGGCGGAGGAAGACTGGTTTGCCGTGGAACTGAATGAGCCAGTGATGGTGAAGCGCGTCGTGTTTGCGCACGGCAAGACATCCGCCAACGGCGGCTGGTTTGACGCCACCGCTGGCAAGCCCCGCGTCCAGGTGAAACGAACGAAAGCGGGCGTCTGGGAAACGGTGGCGGAGATCACTGATTATCCAGCCACCACCGCCAAAAACTCCGCTGAAATGGAGGGTGGCGAGCATGTGATCTGCAAACTCGACCGCCCGATCAAAACGTGGGGTGTGCGCGTCGTGGGCAAACCGGCCTCGGGCGACAAGCCGCAACAGTCAACCTCAAGCTGCGCGGAGTTGCAGGCGTTCAGCGAGTGAATCGGGCTCGAGAATCTGGCGGTCGTCTCAAAGTGTTGTTCATCTCCTCTCACCAAGAAGGGGCCCGAAATACGCACGCGTAAACGACCCGCGAATTTGCTGGCGCGTTCGCGCGTCGAACTGTCCGCCCAACGCCCGTCCGGCAGCGGTGCCGGTTCTTATCGTCAAGCGGCGGATGATTTGGTTAATTTATCACCATGAAGTTTGGATGGCGTTACCTCGGTTTTCCCGGCGTCGTTTTCGCCCTGCTGCTGGCCGCCTGCGACAAGGCGGACAAGGCGAAACCCGCCCCCGGCATTGCCGCGCCCCGAACCGTGCGCGTCGGGCGGGTCGCTTCGCGCCCCATGGAGCGCGCGTTGCACGTTGTGGGCACGTTGTCCGCTCGCGATGAAGCCACCGTGTCGGCGCAGGTGGCGGGTCAGATTGAAAAGTACCATGTGGACTTCGGCGACCGGGTGACCGCCAACCAGGAATTGGTGTTGATTGATGTCACCGCCTATGATGCGCTCGTCCGGCAGTCCGCCGCCAATCTCGCGCGGGCCGCCGCCAGCGCCGCCAATGCCGCGCAAAATCTCAAACGCATCCAGGAGCTGCAGAAGGAAAAAATCGCCTCGACCAGCGATCTCGAACAGGCCGTGGCCGAATCCGGGAAAACGCAAGCCGACGTGAAAGCCGTGGAGGCCACCGACGCCATCGCCCGGCTCAATCTGGAACGCTCCCGGGTGCGCGCCCCCTTCGCCGGCGCCGTCGCCCAGCGCCTGGCGAGCGTCGGGGATTACGTCGCCATCGGCACGCCCATCCTCCGACTCATTCAAACCGACCCGCTTCGCCTGCGGTTGGAAGTGCCGGAACGCGAATCCGTCACGGTGCGCCCGGGTCAGGCAGTGCGCCTCACGGTGGATGGTGATACAAATGCGTACGCCGGCCGGATTGTACGAATTGCGCCCGCCCTCCGTGAGGCCGACCGCACCTTGCAAGTCGAGGCCGATGTGCCCAATCAAGGCGGACTTCGGGCCGGCTTGTTCGCCCGCGCCCAGATCATTGTGAACACAAACGAGGCAGCCCTGAGCGTTCCACCCAACGCCCTCATTGCTTTTGCCGGCCTTGAGAAGGTGGTCGTGCTGCAAGCCGGCAAGGCAGCCGAAAAAACGGTCACCACCGGCCGGCGCGAAGCGGGGTGGATTGAAATTGTTTCCGGCTTGAGCGAAGGCGAGATTGTGGTGCTCGATCCCGCCGGCCTTCGCACCGGCCAGCCGCTGATTCTCGACCCACAAGTCGAAGCGTCGAAGCCTGGTCCGGCAGGAACGAGGCCGGTTGGGCACTGATATGCGTATTCCGCTTCGTTGTTGCCCTCGTTCTCGTCCGCCGCAGGCGACGAGGCGGAGCATGTCGAGGACGAGAACGACCAGGAATTAATGCAAAAGCTTGCTGAAATCTGCATTCACCGCCCGGTCTTCGCGATGATGATCGTTCTGTCGCTCGTGGTCGTGGGGACCGCGGGCTACCTGAAGTTGGGCGTGGACCGTTTCCCGTCGGTGGACCTGCCGGTCGTCCGCATTAACGCGCGGCTGGCGGGCGCTTCGCCGGTCGAAATGGAATCACAGGTTGCCCAACCCATTGAAGAAGTCGTCAATACGATTGAAGGCATAGACGAACTGCGCTCCGTCAATGGCTCTGGCACCTCGTTCGTCATCGTGACCTTCAACCTCAACCGGGACATTGATGTGGCGGCGCAGGACGTGCGTGACCGCGTGGCATCGGTAATCCGCGAACTGCCACGCGACATGGACCCGCCCACCATTTCCAAATCCGACACCGATCAGCAGCCGATCCTGTCCCTCACGGTGTCCGGACAACGCTCGCGCCGCGAATTGACGGAGATCGCGGACAAAATCATCAAGACGCAAATCGAGCGGTCCCCGGGCGTGGGCGAGGTTAATGTGATTGGCGGCCTCGCCCGCGCCATCAACGTGTGGGTGGATGCGGATCGCCTGGCCGCCTACCAGCTTCCCATCACGGCGGTGCGTGACGCGGTCGAACGCCAGAACGCAAACACCCCCGGGGGCAACGTCACCACCGCCCAACGCGAGCAAACCCTCCGCACGATGGGCCGGCTAACGGATGCCAAGGCGTTCAATGATCTCGTCATAACCACGCGCAACGGCTCGCCAATCCGCGTGCGCGACATCGGCTGGGCGGAGGACGGCACCAAGGAGGAGCGCTCGTTATCACGGCTCAACGGCGAGTTGAACGTGACGTTGGAAGTCATCCGCCAGTCCGGCGCCAACACCGTCGCGGTAATTGAAGGCGTCAAGCAACAGTTGCTTGCCCTCGAAGCCCAACTGCCCGGCGACCTGAAAATGGAAATCATCCGCGATCAATCGCGTTACATTCATCAAGCGCTGCATGAAATCAAGACGCACCTGGTGTTGGGCAGCGTTTTGGCCTGCTTGGTGGTGCTGTTGTTCATGCGCAACTGGCAGGCGACCATCATCGCGGCCGTGGCCATTCCGGCTTCGGTCATTGCGTCGTTCGGCATGATGAAAGCGCTGGGTTTCACGCTCAACAGCGTGACGATGCTTGCGCTGGTCTTGATGGTCGGCATCGTGATTGACGACGCCATCGTCGTGCTCGAAAACATTTTCCGCTTCATCGAAGAGAAACGGATGCGGCCCTTCGAAGCGGCCAAGGCCGCGACGGCGGAAATCGGCTTGGCGGTCATGGCGACGACGCTGAGTCTTGTGGTCATCTTTGTGCCGGTTTCGTTCATGTCGAGCATCTCGGGACGGTTCCTGTATCAGTTCGGGCTGACGTCGGCCGTGGCCGTACTGGTCAGTCTGCTCGTTTCGTTCACGCTCACGCCGATGATGAGCGCGCGGTTGTTGCGGGTGAAGCGGGAGGAGGGCCAAACCGATGAAGCGGAGCAAAAGGGAAACGGCGACAAGGAGAGGCTGCAACCGCCGGGAGCAATCCCCTCCGCCCCTTTCCCCCCGTTCGCCCCTGCAAGCAAGGGGCCGCGTTCGCGGAGCGGCTTCTATGCCCGGATTGACCGCTTCTACACTGGATTGCTTGCCTGGGCCTTGCAGCACCGCTGGCTCGTGGCCGGTCTGGCCGTGCTGGTCATGGCGTCCGCCGTGCCGCTTTACCAGTTGGTGCGTCAGGAATACCTGCCCAGCAACGTGGACGAAGGTGAGTTCGATGTGCGCGCCACGGCGGCGGAAGGTACGGGCCTGGGCGCGATGAACGAGGTGGCGCTCAAGATCGAAGAGGAATTGCGACGCGTCCCCGGCGTGCGTTTCGTGCTCAGCTCGGTGGGCAGCAGTTTTATCGGCGGGCTCAATGGCGCCGGATTCTACGTGCGCCTCGCGCCCCACGCGGAACGCACCTTCGGTTGGGCGCGCTTGTTCCAGTGGCCGCCCTGGCGGGCTTTTCAAGGCAATTACAGCCAGCGCGACATCCAACAGGAAATCCGCCAGCGTCTCAAAAAGATCCCTGATATCCGCGTCCAGGTGCGCAATCCCCAGACCTTCGTCGGCGGCGGCCCGAATTTCGATATTGATTTTTCCCTGCTCGGTCCGGACCTCGACGTGTTGTTCAAATATGCGGAGGAGTTGCGCAAGAAAGCGCCGGAACTGGGCCTGCAGGACGCCGATATAACCCTGAAGCTCGACAAACCAGAATTGCGGGTCGAAATCGACCGGGAGCGCGCCGCTAATCTGGGCGTGGACACCGAAGACATCGCCAGCGCGTTGCGCATCATGGTGGGCGGCGACGATCGCGTGACGCGCTTCCGCGACGAAGCCATGAACGAGGATTACGACGTTCAGGTCCGGTTGAAGCCGGACGATCGCAATGATGCGGCTACCATCGCCCAGTTGTTCGTGCCACGGCAAAACGGCGGCCTTGCGCGCCTCGACAATGTGGTAAAGCTAGTCCCAATGAAGACCGCTTCACGCATTGACCGGCTCGACCGCCAGCGCCAGGTCAGCCTGCGGGCCGCCGTTGCGCCCGGTTACGCCCAAGCCGACCGCATCGCCGCCCTGCGCGCCGAGGTGGATAAAATGGGCCTCCCCACCGGTTACTCAACCCGCGTCTCCGGACGCGCCCGAGAATTGGAAACCACTTTCCACGAATTTCTCTGGGCGTTTCTGCTATCGGTGATTTTGATGTACATCATCCTCGCGTCCCAGTTCGAGAGCCTCGTCCACCCGTTCACCATTCTTTTGTCCCTGCCGCTCTCCGTGCCTTTTGCCTTCGTCTCGCTGCTGATCGCGAATCAAACAATCAATCTCTACTCAGCGCTGGGATTGCTCGTGCTGTTTGGGGTGGTAAAGAAAAATGCCATTCTGCAGATTGACCACATGAACAAGCTGCGCGCACGCGGCATGGACCGCCTCCCCGCCATTCTGCAAGGTAACCGCGAGCGGTTGCGTCCGATTCTGATGACCACGCTGACCCTGATCGCTGGCATGTTGCCGCTGGCGCTCGGCGCCGGACCAGGGGCGGAGGAGAGGCGGGCGGTCGCGGTGGTGGTAATAGGTGGCCAGGCATTGTGCCTGCTCCTGACGCTGATCGTGACCCCCGTGGCTTATTCGTTACTTGATGATCTCGCGCAGAAGTTGCAGTGGCGTCAGTGGCGCATTGAGACGAAAAAAACTGACCCGATGGGATAAGGGTTTCACGCTAAAAATCGAATGATCGGTGGTCAGGGTCACATGATTTCTGCCAACTGGCCCGCAGACGGGCCGCCGTGATGCCGTCCGAGCACACACGCGCCGAATTTCCCACTAAAGTCCGTCTGTCGTGCGCCACAGACGCTCCACCAACTTCGTTATTCATTTTCCAGCCATTACTCGCTAACCGACTATCAACCAGCAACCTTCCATTTATTTTGCCCACTGAAGAACTCCTTGAAGGTCCCGTCGAACCGTTCATGAAGACAAAATATCTCTTCGGTCTGGTCGCAACGGTTGCTGTTACTGGGTTCGCCGCCTCGGCGCAGGCGGGTTGGTCGCTGAACTTCTCTTTCGCAGCTCCGGTCGTTTACGCGCCCCCCGTCGTGGTGGCCGCCCCCATCGGTCTGCCGCCCGTAACGATTTGTCCACCCGTAGTCGCTTATCGGCCTACACCGTGTCGTCCAGTGGTGTACATCGCCCCGAGCTACGTGCGGTGCTACGACTATCGTGGTCCGGCCCATGGCCAGCGAGGCCGGGGACCTGAGGGTCGCGGACACGATCGCGGCGGTCGTCGGTAAAGCGGTGACGAAATGGGAAACCGGATCGCGACCAAGTTTTTCAAGCGCGTTCCCGACATTGCCACGGTGATCCACGCGGCGGAGGCCGGACCAGCAACGCTCCTGCACCTCCCTGTGACTTCACCGCACGGATGTCATGATCGCCGAACTGCCGTCCCAACCCGCCGGCAATTCAATGGCGATGGGGCCATCGGCCGGTCGGATATTCATCGAATTCAAGCCAGCGCCACTTCCAGCAGCCCACCGCTCGGGAGGGTCGTTTCCCGCGCAAGGGTCACCACGGCCCGGGCGCCGGAAACTTGCAGGGAAGCTGGCACGGCCTGACCGTTCAAGCGCGCCTGCACACTACGCGGCGGCTGGCTTTCGGCCACCGCGAACGAAAGGGTTTTGAGCCGCAGACTACCGTAGCGGAGGAGGATTTTCTCAACCTGATTTACCGCGTTGCGCACTTGCTCAAACGTGCCCCAGCCTTCCGCGGTCGTGAATGGCGCTTTGAACCGCTCCGGGGTCAGGCGCGGGGCAAACCCAAGGTGACCTTGCGGGCCGTTGTGCTCGTAGCCGCACGCGGCGATGAAACTGCCGTGGCTCGCCATTGCCCGGGTGTAATGGTCCGAGCACTCGACCTCGTTGTAGGGATTGCGGCGGGCCGCGTGATGACGATCATGCAAAATGCGCGTGATCACGAATGCCTGCTCGACCATTCCCTCCGCAATCATGTGCGCCGCCAACTGATGCTCCTGCCCGGTCCAAACCTCGTTAAAATAGTAACCAAAGCCCCCTTTTCCCGTCGCCTGCTCCATGCCGCCGCGCGGAAAAGTGGTCATAACGACGCCCCCTTCACCAGCCATCGCATACCAGCGTCCGCCCTTGATGGCCGACCGATCACGGAACGGTCCGACATCGGGCGTGAAGTTGTACTTCCAGATGGCTTCGAGCGCCGAGCGCGACTCCTTGGCGGCAACTACGCGTGGCAACCCGACCTGCAAGGCCCAAGCCTGTCCCATCAACTGGTCAATGTGGCAGCCGTCGTTGGTGTTGGTTGCCTCGGGATGCTTCGGGTCCGGTTTGTGGATAAAGAATTCGCCGTTGTACAGCTGCTGCACGAGCTGCTCCGAGCCGCGCTCGGCAATGCGGCGGCAGCGTTCCGCGAACGTGGTATCGCCCAACTCGCGGGCCATCGCTTCGCCGGCGCGCAACGCCGCCACGTAGAACGAACTGATCCACGCCATGGGCCCAAACCACGCCGCATCGAGCGTGTTGTATTGCTCCCCTTCGAGCAGACCGTTCTCGTCACCGTCGAGTTCGATCATGAACTCAATGGATTTGCGGATGCGCGGCCAGGTGGCGCGGAGGTAGCGGTCATCCGACGACATCTGGTGTTCGCGCCAGGCACGGAGAATCACGCCGCACTGGCCGTCGTGTGCGACCTGCCGGGCGCATTCACCGCGGTAATCCATGGCGCCGTTCTCGTGCCAGGCCGTGCCGAAGTCGGTCCGCTCACGCAGATCGCGCTCCAATTCCGGGAAGATGCGGGCGACGGATTGCGCGTAATTCCACACGTGCTGACAGGTACCCTGGCAGCAATACACGCCCTCGAAGGCGTAAAACCGGCCGCTGTCAAATTGGTAGCATGTGCTGGTGGCCAGCGTGCAAATCGGGGCGAAGGTGCGATCGAGAAACCAGCAGGGCAGGGTCGAGTCGTACCAGGTTTGATGCCAGAGCCGCGTCTGGCCGGCCAGCCGGTCAAACTCGCGGGTCACGTAGCGGGCCACGTCCGCCGCCGATTGGAAACGGTTCGCATACGCTCGACGGAGTTTCGCAATATCCTGGAGCGGTCCCAGCGTTCGTCGCCTCAGCCCGGGGAAGAACCAGGCCACGATGAAGGTCGCCTCGCCTTGAGCGCCGGGGGCAAGCGTCAGCTTGCGGCCGACGGCGCCGATGAGTTTGCGGCCGAAAGGTAACACCGCTTCAGTCGTCGTCACCGCCGCGTCCGCAAAAACCGCGTCCGCCGGTTCGATGGCGATCTGCGTTTGCGCAAAAGCGTTTGCGCCATCGCCCAGCACCGCCAAGCCCATTGAGCCAAAATCGTCTTGGGCGTCCAGCGGCGTGCGCGCCGAGGGTGGCTCGTCCGTGAACACGATCTGGTCCACGTTGATGTGGCCCCACCCCTCGGTGGCTTGGTCCACGATTTCGAGACGCGCGCTACGCCCCTCGAACTCACTCACGTCCCACTCCTGCCCGGCGAGGTGCTCCTCATTGCGACCGGTCGCGGTGCGCACGGTATGTCCATCGAGCAGCAGATTCAGACAGGTGCGCCCGGCATGGCCGCCGCCGCCGATGAGAAAAGTGATGAACTTCCGCCCAACCATGAACGAGGGTGAAGTCAACCGCCCCTTTGTCGTGTCGCCATTGAGGAATGAATTTACGAGCCGGCTGCCTGAGAAACCGCTGACGGTTTGCTGCCCCGGCAGCGTGCCTTTGGCGGGCTCCCTCCCAAATGCCTCGCCGTCCACCGTCCAGGAACCATATCCATTCTCGAACGTCTCAAAGACAATCTCTGCGCGTGGGGCGGGCCGTTCCTTGACTGGCAACGCTTCGGCGGTGCTGTGAACAACCACCAACCCAGATTCGCGCAGCAGGCGATTCCGCCGCTGGCCCAATCCGGCTCGCCCGCTGCCGAGGCAGACGGCGTTTTCAATCCACCCGGCCAGTTCGACAACCACCGGCGACGCGCTGGTGTTTTTCACCGTGAAGCGCATGACGGTAGCGGGCAACGAGGAATCCGCCACGTTCAAGGGAATGAATGGCGAGAACGCTTCCAGAGACACCGCTACCGGCAGCGCTGGGTCGCGGTAATCCACGAAAGCCATGGGATACTGCCCGCGAAAAGCGGTGTGTTGCGGATTGTAGCCGCGGCTATCAAGCGTCCGGATCTCGGTCTTGCCCTCAGACGTGAGCTTGAGAGCAAAGCCCTGTTCGATGGGTGACGCCGGCTTGGGCGGGTGGGCATAATTGGGACCGCCAGTGTCGCTGAAGTTCGAGGGTTGCGGCAGATTGAAGATATCCCAATGCCAAAGCCGGCCGTCGCCGCCCAGATAGAGTTGGCCCGCACATATCCCACCGATGGGCATTCCAATCTTTTCCAGTTCGGCCCCGCGATAGACGGTGGGCTCGCCCCGCTCGAACAAGGACTTTACCCAGGCGGGATTCAGTTTCTTGTCGGCGGGGATCATTTTCCCAAACTCCTCCGCCTTGAATGGTCCGGCAATCGCCGGCCAGCGAGCGAGCGTTGCGCCGGCGGCGGCCAGGCCGGTCCAGCGGATAAACTCCCGCCGGGTGAGGGACGATGTGCAATCGGATGCGTTGAGGCTGCAGGAGCAAGATTTGGGTTGAGGTGACATGGGGATAAGAGATCAGGTGGAAAGTCGAACGATTGGCGGGGATGATTTCGTCAAGCTGAACCGCCCGTTGCATCTCAGCGAAGTTGCACTCCCGTATTGTTGGAAGCTTTGCACGGGTCTGGGGTATCAGAGTCTCTTCCGGTTGTCCATGGCCCTTCAACTCCCTGTCAAATCGGCGACGCAACGAAACCCGATGGTTGAGCAGCGATCCAAGCCGGGCCACACTAGCAGGAACTTTGCGGCGAAACGGCAGGGCACAGGACCGCCGTCGGCATACCAGATTGAGCCCTGCGCTTTGAACCAGCTTCCGCCTTTCAAAATGCAGAAACGCGTGCGCCCATCTTTGCGCTCGCTTTCCGTCCAGTGCCAGACATTGCCGCACAGGTCGTAGCAGCCGAATGCAGACCTCCCCGCCGGAAAGCTAGTTACGGCGGTGGTACGGCCCGCCTGGCCGTCATTGCAGATGTCCGCGCCCATCGCATCACCCCACGGATAAAGGTGGTGCTGAGGGCCTTCGGCGGCATACTGCCACTCCTCCTCGGTGGGTAATCGTTTACCGTTCCAGCGGGCATAAGCGCGGGCGTCCGCCAGGTCCACATAAACCACCGGATGGGCTTCCATCCCCACCGGCGGCGTGCCGTGGTTCCAATGGCGAAGGAAGTTCTCCGAGTGCCGCGGCTGGTAACGCGAAGCTTTTAGGAACTCGAAATACTGGGCGTTGGTCACCGGCGTTTCATCCATCGCATAATGGGGCAGGCTGACCTCACGGGTAAATAGCTTGCTCCGGTTCAAGTCCGCCCCTACCAAGCCCCGCTCCGCGGACGATTCATAAAAGCCGCACTCACGAACGCGAAACTCGGTGGTCATCGCGAATCGGGCGGCTGGAATCTCAACCATGCCCGGCGGCGCTTGCGGCAACCTCGGGGTGGCGTTCGGTTGCAACAGTACGGTTTGGCGATCGGGAAAGCGCGTGTTCCAGTCCTTTCGCCGGTTCAACGCTCGCTGACGGGCGAGGAAGGCGCGCCAGTTGGCATCCAGGGATTTGCTCGGTCGAAACGCGGCATAACATCCGATCCCGCGAGGAGGAATATGCCCGCGCAACCTGACGTGTCCGTTCATGAGCTTCGGGGTGACTTCTTCTCCGACGATGAGGTCGAAAAACCATTCTCCAGTTGTCGCAATCTTCAGCAAGTCACCGTCAACCCCTTTCTCCGAGCGGTTCACCAGCGTCCACAGCCGTATATTGTCGCCGCCCCATTCGCTCGCATAGACACCCGGCTGTTCGGTGGGGACGAGTGGCGTCCAGTTCTCACCGGTGAAGATATTGGCAAACCGGCGTTGGATCGGCAGCATCGTGCGGAGGATGCAGCGGTCGCGCGCATTCCAACCGACCCATAGGCCAAAGACGTTTTCCCAGACCATCATGCCACTCCCGTTCATCCAGGCGGTGTGCAACTCGCCGCTGTGGTCCCGATCCCAGCGTTTGATCTGATGTTGCAGGTGGCGGCGCTCAAACCATTTGTTGCGCAAAACCCCCGGCGCTTCACTGTCCGCAAACCACTGGGCCCAGCTCAAGTGATGGTCGTTGATGCGTTCCACCGGCAATGCGCCTTCGCTCTCCAACACCACTCCGGAGCGCGCCGCATCCAATTTGGCGCGAAACCCGGCCGCGCCCTGATCCAGCGTGTCGAGGAAGATGCCGTCCGCATCAATTTCGCGAACGATTTCCACGAGCAGGTCCAGATCGCTCCCGCCTTCGCGGCGCGTTCCGGTGTCCCATGGGTTGTAATCAATGAACACCTGCACGCCGCGGGAGCGCAAGGCGCGGACCAACTTGCGTAATCCGGGCAGCCCGCCCGGCAGGTCCCGGTAAAAATCGAATTGATTGCGTTCGTCGAACCCGATGCGCGGATATGCATGCCATAAAACGATCGCGTCATAGCCGCCAAATTCGCGCCGGCCATGCTCCAGAAACGTCTTAACCCGGAACACGCCGCGGGCCGGGTCGTAAAAACTCTCCTCACCCAGCATCAGAAAGCAGCACGCGAAACAGCGGTTTACCCAGCCAAATTCCGGACGCTGGTAGAGGTCATCCGAGGAGTTCAGCATCCGCTGCTTCTCCTCGCGCCACGCTACGAGTCGATTTCTAAATTCAGGCCAGGCGGCGGGATCGCGCGGCGCGGAAATCAGCGGGCTTCTGGGATCGAATTCCAGTTGCGCTTCGGCCGCCGAGTGGATTTTGAAGGGGAACGCAACGCCAGCGCCCAGAGCCACGCTGGTCCGAATGAATCTGCGTCGCGAATACATTGTGCCGACACAATCAGGGGATTCGGTGCGCGGCGCAATCCTTAGTAAAGCGCCGCGCCGTCTGGTGTAACGGGCGGGCGGCGGAAATGCTCGGAAAGTTGTTCGTGGACAAGGGGTGCCGCGCTACCAGCCCGGTGTGCTGCTAGCGGAGCATGATCAGGTTGCGAGGTCTTGCGATACCGCGTTGGGCGCTCCGGTCGCGACACCGATTGAACCGATCGTCCGGTTCCGAGGCGACGTTTCCGCCAGTGCCGCCCACGCCAGTGCGACTAGGCTTTGACCTTTAACTGGCTTGGCATCAGAAGGAACTTCCATTCTACTAACGGCGTAACATTTCAGCAAAATAACACCCTCCAAGCTTATGAAAAAGACCGCTCTGACTTTGGCGACTGGCCTCGTGCTGAGTGTCTGCGCGACTCCCGCCGTCGGCCAGAAATACGAACCCAATTGGAAATCACTCGATTCACGTCCCATCCCCGGGTGGTTCGATGACGCGAAATTTGGCATCTTCATCCACTGGGGCGTCTATTCTGTGCCCGCTTGGGGGGCCAAAGGCAGCTATGCCGAATGGTATTGGGATGCGATGCAAAACAAGAACGGCGCGACATGGAAATTCCACGTCCAGCACTACGGCGAGCAATTCAAGTATCAGGACTTCGCCCCCAAGTTTACCGCCGAGCTTTTTGAGCCGGATCAGTGGGTGGACCTCTTCGTCCGGGCGGGCGCGCGCTATGTGGTTTTGACCTCAAAACACCATGAGGGCTTCTGTCTCTGGCCCAACGCCGACAGTTGGAACTGGAACAGCGTGGACCAAGGGCCGCACCGGGATCTTTGCGGCGATCTGGCCAAAGCGGTGCGGGCCCGCGGGCTCAAAATGGGCTTCTACTATTCGCTCTACGAGTGGTTTAACCCGGTCTATCAAATGGATTTTCCGCGGTTCGTGCGCGAACACTTTCATCCGCAGTTCAAGGACCTCGTTAATCGCTACCAGCCGTCGCTCATTTTTGCTGACGGCGAATGGGCGCACTCCAGTTCCGAGTGGAAGAGCGAAGAGTTGCTCGCGTGGTTGTTCAACGAATCTCCCGGTCGCGATGAGGTGGTAATTGACGATCGCTGGGGCAAGGACACGCGGAGCCGGCACGGCGGCTACTTCACGACCGAGTATGGCGAAGTTGGCGGTGACACCAAACTGAACGCGGATCGCAAGTTCGAGGAGTGCCGCGCCATCGGCGCCAGCTTTGGCTACAACCGTAACGAAACGATTGATGATTACCAGTCCGCCTACGGACTAGTCTGCCTGCTGGTCAATCTGGTTGCCAAGGGCGGCAACCTGCTGCTCGACATCGGTCCCACAGCGGATGGGCGCATTCCGGTCATCATGCAGCAGCGCCTCGTCGAGATGGGCGATTGGCTCCGGGTGAACGGCGAAGCCATCTACGGCACGCAGCCATGGAAAGTGCATGGCGAAGGTCCGACCCAACCGGCCAAAGGGCACGCCGCCGAGCGCACGCAGGTTTTTCAGCCATCCGATATTCGTTTCACGACCAAAGCCGGCGCCATATACGCGATGTGCCTCGCGCTGCCAACGGGGTCAATCCGCATTACCTCCCTCGGGCGATCCACCGCTCCGACCGCCGGGGGCATCCGTTCCGTAGGCCTCCTCGGGAGCGACGAGAAGCTGACCTGGTCGCAGGAAGCCGACGCGCTGGTCGTCCAGTGCCCGCGCAGTTTTTCCAGCCGGCATGCCATCACGCTTAAGGTCGAAGTAAACCCATGACCGGCGCCGTCCAAGCCTTTCGAAGGCGGGTGTGATTCACCATCCCGCGGCGGCGCACCGGTTCGAGAAATCCTCGGGCGCCATCCGCGCCTGGCAACGTCTTGGAGATGGGCCAAAGCTCGAACACCGGAAAGTCGCATGAGTTTTTTGTCGCCCTGCCAGTTAGCCTGCCAATGGTTCGAAGCGGGCAAACGGGTTGCCTCCCCCGACACCTCCCGCGGCAGGCTTGCGCAGATCGTCTGATTCTGGCACTCGTTGCTTCCGTGCGCACCAACGTTTCGCAAACCAACAATGGCGGTGAGTGCGTGCTTTCCGAAGGGTGAGTGTCATCCCACCATGAAGGCCCCGACTCAGCTTCTACTCGCGTGTTTGCTGGTTGCACCCCTGCCACTGGTGCGAGCGGTCTCGGCCACGCCGGAAGAACTCACCAGAGCCCGGCTCTGGTCGGCCGCGAAGTTCGAAGACCCGAACCTCAATTCCAGGATCGAACCTGCACTTGTCGTGCTCGCGAACCACGGGGTTGTGCAAAAGGACACCCGCGGCGGACGCCCAATGCGGCTCGGCACCAGGGGGTTTTCTCGCGGACTCTACTGCCACGCGCCCAGCAAAATCATCGTGCACCTGCCGGGGGCGGGCGCGAGTTTCCGCGCGGTCGCGGGCGTGGACAGTAACGAGCAGACGAGCGGCGGGCGTGGCAGCGTGGATTTCTCCGTGAGCGTGGGCGACGCGGAAAAATTCCGTTCCGGCGTGATGCGCGAAGGCAGCCCGGCCAAGCCGGTGAATGTGGACCTGAGCGGCGCAACGGAATTTGTGTTGCGGATCGAGGAAACGCCCGACGGCAACGCGTGCGACCAGGCCGATTGGGTGGATGGGAAAGTGACGCTCCAGACGGGTCGCGAAATCTGGCTCGCGGACCTGCCCTTGCGGGAAGTGGAGCGCTTGCTGGATTCCCCGGAACCGCCGTTCTCATTTCTTTATGGTGGCAAATCCTCCGTGGAACTCCTGCCCGCGTGGAAACTGGTTCGCGATTCGCGCAAGCCCGACGAGACACGCACCGAGCGGACGCTGGTCTGGACCGATCCCCAAACTGGCCTGCAGGTTCTCTGCACCGCGATCGAGTACGCCGATTTCCCAACGGTGGAATGGACGCTCCGCTTCAAAAACACCGGCCCGGCGGAGACTCCAATCATCTCGGAGATTCAAACCGTGGACTTGCAACTGGCACGCCCGGGCCCGGGCGAGTTTGTGCTGAACCACCAGGCGGGTGACAACTGCACACCCGAAAGTTACGAACCGCGCCGGTTGAAATTGACTCCGAAATCCGAACACCGATTCGCTCCCGCGGGTGGGCGGCCGACGAGTGTGGGCTTTCCGTACTTCAACCTCGAATGGCCCGGCGAGGGGCTGATGGTGGTGATCGGTTGGCCGGGCCAATGGGCGGCTCAGTTTACGCGTGACGACGGGGACGGGTTGCGGGTTCGTGGGGGCCAGGAGCTGACGCGCTTCAGGCTGCGGGCGGGCGAGGAGGTCCGTTCCCCACTGGTTGCGCTCCAGTTCTGGCAAAGTGATCGCGTGCACGCGCAAAACGTCTGGCGCCGTTGGATGCTCGCCCACAATTCGCCGCGGGACCGTGACGGTAAATCGCCGCGCCCGATTCTTACCTCGTGCAGCGGTGGTTTCTTCCCCGGCATCCGGACCGGTGAGGAAGGCGAACGGCAGTTCATCAACGCTTTTGCGCAGGCAGGGGTGAAGCTTGATTATTGGTGGATTGACGCCGGCTGGTATGCGTGCACGGACTGGCCGCAAACCGGCACCTGGACGCCTGACCCAGTGCGGTACCCGCGGGGATTTAAGCCCGTCAGCGATCTGGCGCATGCGAATGGCGCCGGGCTCATCGTCTGGTTCGAACCGGAGCGCGTTACCCCCGGATCGTTTCTCTATACGAATAACCCAGCGTGGCTGCTGGGCCGCGATGGCGAGCAGAAGTTGTTGAATCTTGGTCACGCCGAGGCGCGCCAGTGGCTGACCGACCTCGTGGACAGAATGCTCACTCGCGAAGGCATAGATTTCTACCGGCAGGATTTCAATCTTGACCCGCTTCCGTACTGGCGGGCGAACGATGCGCCCGATCGGCAGGGTATTACGGAAATTCGCCATATCGAAGGCTATCTCGCGTGGTGGGATGAATTGCGCCGGCGGCATCCGGGCCTGATGATTGACAGTTACGCCTCGGGTGGACGCCGCAATGATCTGGAAAGCCTACTATTGGGCGTCGGTCTCGCGCCTTGCGGCTACACTAGCAG
>JADLHS010000452.1 GCA_020848635.1 Limisphaerales bacterium | reverse complement strand
TCCGTGTCCACGGCGATGCCGAGGTGAACGTATTCCTTGAGGACGATCTCGTTCGCAACTTCATCCAGACTGGAGTTGAAGATGGGGTGTTTGTTCAGGGTCGCGGCCACCGCTTTCAAGACCAGCGGCGTCAGCGTCAACTTCGCACCCTTCGCCTCGTAGGCGGCGGCGAACTTCTTTCTCAACTCGTTCAAACGCGTAAAGTCCGCCTCGTCGAACTGGGTGACGTGCGGGATGGCGTTCCAGTTTTCCCACATGCGCCGGGCGATGACCTGGCGCAGGGGGGTGATGGATTTTTTAGTGACCGGCCCCCACTTGGTAAAATCAACTGATTCGACGGCAGGCTTTGCGGCCCCAGCCGGAACGCCCCCAGCCGACTTGCCTTTGGCGGCAGCTTTTTCCAAACGCTGAATGTAAGCGCGCACGTCGCTCATCTCGACCCGCCCACCCGATCCGCTGCCACGGATCTTACCCAAATCAATTCCCAGTTCGCGCGCCACCCGGCGCAACGAAGGTGACGACACCGGGGCCGCAACGCGTGGCGGCGTTTGCTCATCACCGGCGTCTTCGGAAACCTCGACCGTTGCCTCGGCTTCCGGTTCCGGCTCGGTGCGCTTCACCGAAGCTTTTGTAGCCCCCGCTCCCGCACCGCCGCTTTCGCCGAGCGAAAGAATGCGTTGTCCTATGGTGATTTTGTCGCCGGCTTTGACGAAGATCATGGTCACCACGCCCGCGGCAGTCGCGGGAATCGTCGCAACGGCCTTTTCGTTCTCGAGTTCAATGATGGTCTGATCCTTGGCAATCGTATCCCCTACTTTCACGAAGACGTTGACCACGACGCCCGAATCCGAGCCCTCACCGAGTTTTGGCAATTTCAAATCCATAGTTCCAAAGGCGGTAGAGCTTGGAGCAAGCCGCGCTCTTTTCCTAGAAGAAATTCTTCACATGAGTGGTCCAAGCGCTCCTCAGAAGGTGCCGACTGCCCCGCTGAAGTCAGATAAAACGCAGTGGCAGCTCCGCGATTGCTTGCCGCCCCCCCCTGCAACGGCATCGGCGAAAGATCCGGCTATTCAGGTACCAAAAACGCAAGCGGGCATTCCCTGCTGACTCCGGCCTCATCCCGCGACAATTACCTCAATGTTCCTTTCGCGCAGTTGCGCGACAAGCTCCGTCGGAGCCCGGCTGTCGGTGACGATGGTGTGGATTCGTGAAAGGTCGCAAAGGGGCGAGACGGAGCGGCGGCCAAACTTGGTGTGATCGAGACAGAAAATCACTTTCGCGGCGGCGCGCATCATCGCGAGCTGGATATCAATCAGCAAGCCATGGGAGTTTGTAACCCCTTCGAGCGTGATGCCGCCGGCACTCATTACTGCCACATCCGCATGAATTTTCGTGAACGCCTCAACTGCCAGCGGACCGACCAGCACGCCGAGGCGTGGATAAATCACGCCGCCGCTCAACACCAATTCCACGCGACCGGCTGCGGAGTAAAGATTCGCCACTGGCAGGGAGTTGGTCACGATTTGCGGTGACTTGTCTTCCAGATACTTCGCGACGTGATAAACCGTCGTGCCGGCGTCAATAATCACGCTTTGGTTTGAACCGATGAGCTGGGCACAGGCGCGACCAATGGCTTCTTTTTGATCAAGTTGGTGCGTGTCACGCGCGGAAAAGGCAAACTCATCGGACTTGGGGCTAATGATGCGAGCTCCACCGTGCGTTCGGCGCAAACCGCCCGCCGCTTCTAACACCGTAAGATCACGTCGTACGGTCGAAATCGAGGCCCCAACGCGCTTGGACAAATCTTCGAGCGACGCAAACTCAACCTCCTGGAGATAACTCTCAAGTCGGTGTTTGCGCTCTTCCGCCGTCATTCAAGCAAGAGTTTGATATATATTGAAAGATTTTGCAAGATAATTGTTGACCCCAGTTTGAAATCGGTCAAAACTGTTCACGTTATGGCCGTCGCTGCATCCGCACCACATAGAGCTGTCGTCGAACACATGGTTCGACAGGCGGTGTATTCAAGACTCGGCAAACCGCTGCCTCGCGCGGCGTCCTCTCCGAATCCGCTCGTTGTAAATATCAGCGCCCGGCATTGCCACCTCACGCAAGAGGCAGTGGACGCGCTTTTCGGTAAAGGCTACAAGTTGCAAGTCCACAAGTGGCTTTATCAGGAAGGGCAGTTCGCGGCGAAGGAAACCGTGACGCTCATCGGTCCGCGCAGTCGCGTGATTTCAAATCTCCGCATTCTCGGTCCGTGCCGGACTCTCAACCAAGTTGAACTCGCTTACACGGATGCTATCGCGCTCGGCTTTGATATTCCGTTGCGCGCATCCGGTGACATCAAAGGCACGCCCGGCGCGATGCTCATGGGCCCGAAGGGCTTTTTTGAGATGCCCGATGGTGTGATCCGCGCGTTGCGCCACGCGCATCTGAGTCCGACCGATGCCGATTTCTACGGCGTGAAGCACGGCGACATGATGAAGCTCAAGATCGGCGGCGATTGCGGCATCACGCTCGACAAGATGCTGGCCCGCGTGGACAAGAGTTTCAAACTGGAGGTCCACATTGACACCGACGAAGGCAACGCGTGCAACCTCCAACCCGACACGTCGGTGGAACTTTTGAAGTAACCACGAATGAACACCAATAAAGACGAATGAAGACGTGGCTACATGAAACATATGACACTGACAGAAAAACTCGACTGGTTGATCGATCAGTGGTGCGAAAGAAGGGAACTGCGTCCTCTACAGTTCCTGTTGCGTGCTTATCCGGGAGTGCTTGTTCACACCGACCAATTTGGCCAGCTGTTGGACTGCTTGAAAGACGTGAAGGGGCTTTGCAGAGACAAGCTGAAGGCCGAAGAGGTAACTGTGGTGATTTCGTTAGTCAACGAGTTGGAAGATTTTATGAAGCTAAGGCTGGGGTCATGAAGTCGGGAGATTCTGATTCGTGTTCATTAGTGCCCATGCGTGGTTTGAATTTTGTAACCGTCAATTAACACCCAAACAGGAGAAAACAAAATGAGTGAAGCATTAGGAATGATCGAAACCAAAGGCTACATCGGCAGCGTGGAAGCCAGTGATGCCATGGTCAAAGCGGCCAACGTCAAGTTGGTCAAAACCATCCCCATCGGCGGCGGTCTTATCACTGTCCTCGCGCAGGGCGATGTCGGCAGCGTGAAAGCCGCCGTGGACGCCGGCTCGAAAGCCGCAGCCAAAGTCGGCGAACTCGTCAGCTCGCACATCATCGCGCGTCCGCACGAAGACTTGTTGAAAGCCTTCCTCGGAAACGCCGTCGCTGCGAAGTAACAACTCTCAACCAAGAACTAAAACTATTATGGCACAGCAAGCAGTTGGAATGATTGAATGCAAAGGTCTTTGCGCGCTCATGGAAGCGTGCGATGCCGCGCTCAAAGCCGCGAACGTCACGATGACCGGCTGGGAAAAAATCGGCAGTGGTTACGTCACCGGATTTTTCCGGGGCGACGTCGCCGCCGTGAAAGCCGCCACCGATGCCGGGGCCGCCGCCGCCGCGCAAGTGGGCTCGGTCGTCGCCGTCCAGGTGATCCCGCGTCCGCACGATGATTTGGGGATTTTGGGCAAGTGGCTGCAATAACCTCTTAATCTTAATCGTAATCATAATCTTACTCTCTCGGGATTAAGATTAAGACGAAGATTAAGAACCCTGAAGCCCGTGAAGATTCTCGTCGCCAATATCGGCTCGACCTCGCTCAAGTGGCGGTTGTTCGACTTCTCGAACAACGCCGAGCGCCTTTTGCACAAAGGCGGTTTCGAGCGCGTGGCCGATTTTCCGAAGGCGATTGAGGATTCCCTCGCGCAACTCAAAGACGCCGGCGCGCTGGCCAATGAAAGCGAACTCGCCGCGGTCGGTTTCAAGACCGTGATCGCCAAGAACATCACCGGTTGCGTGCGACTTGATGAAGGCGTGCTTGGCGCAATGGCGGCCTACAGCGGCCTTGCACCCGCGCACAATCCGCCCTACCTCACCGGCATCCGACTGTTTGGGAAACGCATGCCCGGTGTGCCGTTGGTCGGATTGTTTGAGACCGCGTTTTACCAGTTCGCGCCCGAGGCCATGATGCGTTATGCCGTGCCACAAGCCTGGCACGACATCGGCATCCGCCGCTGGGGTTTTCATGGTGCGAGCCACAAATTCATTGCGGAACGTTCCGCAGAAATGCTCGGTCGCAACGACGTCGCCGAACGCGTCCGCAAACTCTACATCGATGGCGGCAAAACTCCCGTGACCGGCACGCCACTCCGCGTGATCTCCTGTCACCTCGGTGGCAGTTCAAGTATCACGGGAATTCTCAATGGCGTCGCCATTGGTACGAGCATGGGCATGAGTCCGCAATCCGGTTTGCCGCAGAACAACCGCGTCGGCGATCTCGATGCCGAAGCAATTCCGTATGCAGTAAAAAATCTCGGTATCACCATCGAGGAAGCACAACGCCAGCTCACGAAGGAATCTGGCCTCAAAGGAATCAGCGGCGTGTCGAACGACATCCGCGACGTAAGCACGGCGGCGGAGCAGGGAAACGCGAACGCGAGGCTCGCACTGGATGTTTATATCGCGAGCGCGCGACATTGGATTGGAAGCTACTTCTTTGAACTCGGCGGAGCGGACGCGATTGTGTTCACCGCCGGCATTGGCGAAAATCGCGCCGAGTTGCGCGACGCCATTTGCGCAAACCTCGCAGACCTTGGCATCGAACTGGATTCCGCGCTCAATGTCAGCACGCGCGCCACCGAAACCATCATCAGCAAATCAAGTTCCCGCGTGAAAGTATTGGTCATCCCGACAAACGAAGAACTCGTTGTCGCACGCGAAACGAAACGACTTTTGGAAAATTCCCGGAACTAACCACGAATGAACACGAATAGACACGAATGTTTTCTGCGGAACGCGGCTATGGTCGAAGACCTAGCCGCGGCGCGTGGACAGTTCGTGCGTGCTGCGACTGGTGCTCCGCACCCAGTCGCGCTCCGTTCCGAAAATCTGCAGTCATCCGCGTTCAGCTGCGGTTCAAACACTTTCTCTCAACTCTCAACCATCAACTAAGAACTAAAATATATGGCTCAAGCAATTGGAATGATCGAAACGCGCGGACTCGTCGCCCTCGTCGAGGGGACGGACGCGATGCTCAAGGCCGCGAACGTTGAACTCGTTGGCCCGATGACCCAGGTCGGCAACGCTCTTGTCACCGCGGTCGTCGTCGGCGACGTCGCCGCTGTCAAAGCCGCCACGGACGCTGGCGCGCAGGCCATCAAAGCCATCAAAGGCGAAGTGGTCAGCGTTCACGTCATCGCCCGTCCGCACGCGGATGTGGAAGCGGTGTTGCCGAAGAAGAAGTAATCGTGGCTGCGCTCGTGAGAGCGCGGTTGACGTGAATTAAAATATGCGGCGCTCTGCCGAGTCGCCGCTACGAACGCAAAATTATGTTCCTCGCCAAAGTCGAAGGCTCGGTGGTGGCCACCAAGAAGGACCCGGCCATGAGTGGGCGCAAAATGCTCTTGCTCCGCCCGCAACTCGTGGATGAGAAAGACCCCACGAAGTTCCGCCCTGGCGCAAACACCATCGTGGCCGTGGACTGCCTTGGCGCGGGCATCGGCGAGATGGTGTTGTTCTGCCAGGGCAGCAGCGCACGGCTTGCCCCCGGCATGAAGGACGCGCCCGTGGACGCCGTCATCATCGGCATCGTGGATGTCGTGGATGTGTTGGGAAAACAAATCTACAGCGGGAAGACGAACTAGTCGCAAGTGTATCAATCGTATGAGTGCAGTGAACGAAACTTTGATCCGTGACGTGGTGGCCGAGGTGCTGGGCCGCATCGGTGGCGCGACGACAACGACAACCCGTCCAACTCCCGCGCCTGCACCGAGCGTCGCACCGAAGTCGGATTCGTGTGGCTGCAATGGCAAGCAGGCAACCACCGCGCCAGCTTTGCGTGGTAAGTTCGGGGTCTTTGCCGATGCAAACGAAGCTTGCACTGCGGCACAGGAAGCGTTCCTGCAACTTCAACAGGGAGGCATCGCTGCCCGTCGCAAGATCGAGGAGATCGTCAAGGCGATGGCGGAAAAGAATGCCGAAGCTTGGGGCAAACTCGAACTCGATGAGACAAAGATTGGTCGCCTCGACCACAAAATTGCCAAGCTCGGGCTGATCAAACTCGTGCCCGGCGTGGACTGGTTGCGACCGGACGCGCGCAGTGGTGATCACGGTATCACGCTCGAAGAATATACCCCATTCGGCGTGGTTGGTACGATAACACCGAGCACGCATTCGATTCCCACTTTGAGCGGCAACATCGTCAACATCTGCGCCGCTGGAAATGCGGTCGTGTTCAATGCGCATCCGAACGCGGCCCGCTGCGCGGCAGTCGCGGTGCGCGCCTATAACGAAGCGATCTATCGCGCGACGGGCATCGAGAACATCGCGTGCATCATTGAAAAGCCGTCGCTCGATTCCTTCAACGCCCTCTGCAAACACGAGCACACCCGCCTGTTGCTCGTCACCGGGGGACCGATGGTCGTGAAAGCCGCGATGCAGACTGGCAAGCGCGCCATTTGCGCTGGTCCGGGCAACCCGCCCGTGCTTGTGGACGACACCTGCTGCACGACGCGGGCGGCCAGGGCGATCATTTCCGGCGCGGCGTTTGACAACAACCTGCTGTGCATCGGTGAGAAACAGGTGTTCGTACTCGACAGGGTTGCGGACAAGTTGATGCAACGTTTGTCTGAGAATGGCGCGATGAAGTTGAGCGGAGCGCAGCTTGATAGCCTCACCAAGGCCGCCTTCACGTTCAAGGAAGGGCAAGGCGGCGGCTGCGCGCACGCCAGCGTGAACAAGGATTACATCGGCAAAGACACCAGCGTGCTGGCCAAGGCGGCAGGGGTCAACGTTCCGGCTGACACGCAGTTGCTCTTCGCCGAGACGGACGCCCAACATCCATTTGTTCAGGAAGAACAAATGATGCCGATGTTGCCTATCGTGCGGGTAAAAAGCGTGGAGGAAGGCATCGCGTTGTCGCTGCAGTCCGAGCACGGCTACAAGCACACGGCCATCATCCACTCGCACGACGTGGAAAACATCACGGCGATGGCGCGCGCCCTCGACACGACCTTGTTCGTGAAGAACGGCCCGTCGCCGGCGGGCCTCGGTCTCGGCGGCGAAGGTTATTTGAGTTTCTCCATCGCCACGCCGACCGGCGAAGGGATCACGAACCCGCGCACGTTTACCCGCGTCCGGCGTTGCGTGATGGTGGACAATCTTCGAATTTATTGAGCCATGCTGCTCGCGCGCATCGAAGGCAACATCGTTGCAACCCGGAAGCATCCGAGTCTCAATGGGTGGCGCCTCGTGATTTGCCAGCCCATCGGCGCGGAGGGTCAAGCGGAAGGGTCGCCACAGATCGCGATTGATTCGCACGGCGCGGGGATGCATCAGCAAGTGGTGGTTTCGTCCGACGGCGCGGCCTCGCGTAACGCAGTTGGCGACCAGAAAAGCCCGGTGCGCTGGCTGGTCATTGGCGTCGTCGATGAACATGAGCCGGGGGTCCGTGTGTAGTGTTAGTGGCTGCGCTCGTGAGAGCGCGGCTGAAATGATTTTGATTAGTCGTGTTCTGACGAACACAGCCACGAAGCAGAATGAAACTTGGAACAGTCATAGGCCGAGTCACATTGGCAAAGACGGTGAAAGCGCTCGAAGGCGGACGGTTTCTCGTCGTCAGCCCGTTCAGTCGTGAGCAATTCGCCGCCGGTCTGGCGGCGGCGCGCGGCATGGGCCTGGACCCAAGTTTGGTGGTTTACGATGCCATTGGCGGTGGCGTCGGCGATGTAATCGGCTATGAGGAAGGTCGCGAAGCCGCGCAGCCGTTTGATGTCCCAACACCAGTGGACGCGGTCAATGCGGCGCTCGTGGACGAAATGTTTTTTAATCCGTGGAAAGGTTAAGTTGTAGCGGCGGTCTGTGACCGTCGCCCCGCGCTCACAGAGCGCCGCTACAGAGAAAATTTAAGTCATGAAAAATGTCATCAGTTTGAAAGACCTGGAGCAGATGGTTCGCAATGGGCAGAGCCTGAACAATCTGCCGGCGGATTCGATTCTCACGCCGTCAGCGCGCGAATTTCTCCAGGATCGGGAGATGAATCCGGGCGCATCCGCTGCGGTTGCTACTGCCGCGCCGACTGGTAAACCAATACCGCCGAGCAAGCCATTGAACTCGAAATCATCCAAAGCGGAACTCGATGCGTTCTTCGCTTCGCCGTATGCGCACAACTTGAAAGAGCAGATTTGCGAGATGGGGCATCGGCTTTGGAAGCGCGCCTATGTGGACGGCAACGGTGGTAATATGGCCATCCGGGTCGGCGAGGACGTTGCGATCTGCACCCCGACGTTGGTGAGCAAAGGATCGCTCAAGCCGGAAGACATGTGTCTGGTGGACTTCGACGGCAATCAACTTTGCGGCACGAAAAAGCGCACGAGCGAAATTCTCATGCACTTGCAGATGATGAAGCGCCAGCCCAAAGCAGTCGCGACGTGTCACTGCCATCCGCCTTACGCGACGGCATTCGCGGTGGTGGGCGAAGCGCCGCCGACGTGCATGCTGCCGGAGTATGAAGTGTTTTGCGCGGTCGGCGTCGCGCCATACCGCACGCCGGGTTCGGCGGACATGGGCAAGCTTGTGGCGGAATTGACCGATCAATACAACACGATCCTCATGGCCAATCACGGCGTGGTGACGTGGTCGCACAATAACATCGAGGAAGCCTACTGGCGCATGGAAATCATCGAGGCCTATTGCCGCACGATTGTGGTGGCGGGGCAACTCGGCAAGCCGATCAAGACTTTCACCGGCCCGCAGATGAAGGACTTGTTGAGTATCAAGCAGAGTCTTGGCTTCGTAGACCCTCGTTACAACATGAAGGAGTGCGAACTCTGTGACACGGGTGATTGGCGCCCGGGTGCGAGCTGTCAGGTCCAAGGCAGTCCTGAGAATGCAGTCGGGTTCGACGCCGAGGCCGAAAAAGCCGTGCAGGCGATCACAGACCAGATTTTGGCGCAGATGAAGTGACGTGTATGAAGTCCCTCGACCGAAAACTTGCTGAGGTCAAAGCCAACCGCGCGTCGCGGGCCTTCATCATCGCGGATGCGAAGGATGCGGACATGGCTTTCGGCGCTCGCGCCCCTGGGCCACGTTCTTATCTCTCCCAGCGGGGAGCGCGGCCCGGACAGTTCTCGCCGGAGGTCTGGTCGCGCGATGAGTTTGGCTATCGCAACCTGCCGGAGTTTCTCGACATCATTCGCGAGGTCACCCACCAAGGGTTGATTGACATCATGTTGATGTCAGCCTACGTGAACGAGCAACTCAGCATCAAGGAAGGGCTATTCCAAACTTCACACGTCACGCCGGCGGCGCGCGCAAACGACACCACCGATGTTTGGGCCGTGCGCCACGGCTGCTACACGCGCGAGCCATCGCAGCCATTTCGCTCCGCGAGCATTGATCAGATTCAATGTGGCGAAATTGAGTGCGACCGTGCTGGCGGCGATTTTCCGGGCGCGAATCTCGGGCTCTACTCGATCACCTACGTCAACCAGTTGGAACAGGACCGGGAAGCGCTGCTTTGGTACAAGGAATTTCGCGAAGAAGCGGAGCGGAAACAATTCCGGCACTTTCTGGAAGTGTTCGACCCGAACGTCAACAGCGGGATTGCTCCCGAAAAGCTCGGTGAATTTATTAATGACAACATTTTGCGAACCCTGGCGGGCGTGCCGGAGTCCGGGCGACCAGTATTCCTCAAGATTGTCTATCATGGGCCAAGAGCCATGGAGGAACTGGCGCAGTACGATCCCAATCTGGTGGTGGGCATCCTCGGCGGAAGCGCCGGCACCACGTACGACGCTTTCCGGCTCATTCACGATGCGCAGAAATACGGCGCGCGGGTCGCGCTGTTCGGCCGCAAGATCAACAATGCGGAGCATCAACTGGCGTTCATCGAGATGCTGCGGCTGATTACGGATGGCAAGATCAGTCCGGAGGAAGCGGTTCGTGCGTATCACGGCGTGCTGCAAGGCAAAGGCCTCAAACCGCAACGCGCGCTTGAAGCGGATTTGAAGCTCACGGATCAAGCGATGAGTTATGACGGGAGCGCCACCCGCCGGGCCACGGTCGAGGTGCGCGGTAATCCCCTGCCCCAATCAACACCCGCTGGCGGAACCGATAATGCCAAGCTCCCGAACCCGACGCCCGCGTCGTCGGACTGGCCGCGGCAACCCGATGGAACGCCAGATTTTACGCGCATGACATCCGCGCACCGCCTGGCATACGACGCGGGGCGGTTGACGCGGAAATTTGGCTAAAAGGCGGTCCGGCCCCGCGGATTTGCTTTCGCGCCTTGCCAAATTCGTTGGTTTCAGCAGACTGCGCTTGGAAAGTTGAACCTAAACAAGCGCACATGAACACATCGGCAAAACTGGAACTCAACGATAAGACCTATTCCCTCCCGATCGTGGTGGGAAGCGAAGGCGAGCGGGCGGTGGACGTTTCGGGACTTCGGGCGGAGACCGGCCACATCACCCTCGACGATGGCTACGGTAACACCGGCTCCTGCCTCAGCAAGATCACCTTCATTGACGGTGAAAAAGGCATTTTGCGCTATCGCGGCATTGCGATCGAGGAACTCGCCGAACACTCCACATTCATCGAGACCGCGTATCTGCTCATCTACGGCCACCTGCCGAACCGCGAGGAGCTCGGTCGCTTTTCAGACCTGCTGACCGCCAGTCAGAATCTCCATGAGGACATGAAGTATCATTTCGAGGGTTTCCCCTCGAGTTCCCATCCCATGGCGATTCTTTCGGCGATGATCAATGCCGCCAGTTGTTTTTATCCGGAGGTGATGAACGGCGCCAACGCCAGTGATTTTGCCCTGAACGCAGCACGGCTGATCTCGCAGGTGCGGACGATCGCCGCGTTTTCTTACCGCAAGTCCGAGGGTCGCCCGATCATCTATCCCAAGAACGCCTACAAATACACGGCGAACTTCCTGCACATGTTGTTCTCCGACCCCTACGACGACTACGTCATTAAGCCGGAGGTCGTTCGGGCGCTGGACTTGATTTTTCTCCTGCACGCGGACCACGAACAAAACTGTTCGACGGCCACGGTTCGCATGGTCGCCTCCAGTCAGGCGAACATGTATGCCAGTTGCGCCTCGGGCGTCTGTGCGTTGTGGGGGCCGTTGCATGGCGGCGCCAACCAGGCGGTGGTCGAGATGCTGATGGCCATTCACAAGTCGGGCGACGACGGCTCAAAATTCATCACCGCCGCCAAGGACAAGACGAGTGGCAAGAAGCTCATGGGTTTCGGGCATCGGGTTTACAAAAACTACGATCCCCGGGCGAAGATCATCAAGAAGGCGTGCGACGAAGTGTTGAAAACGCTGCATATCTCCGATCCGTTGCTCGACATCGCGATCAAGCTGGAGGCGGCGGCGCTCAAGGATTCCTACTTCGTGGAACGTAAGCTCTACCCGAACGTGGATTTCTACAGTGGCATCATCATGCGCGCCATTGGGATTCCAGTGGAGATGTTCACGGTCATGTTTGCGATTGGCCGGATGCCGGGCTGGATCGCCAACTACAAGGAAATCCTCGAGGACAACAAGGCCCGCATCTATCGCCCGCGGCAGATTTACGTCGGTCCGACGCTCAACGCTTACATCCCACTGGCGAATCGGAAATAGCTGCCGGGCGCGGCGTGCGATGAAGAAAATTCTGGTCATTGACGATGAGGAGTGGCTGCGCGAGATGGTTCAAATGGCCTTGGAGCAGCGCGGCTACGCCACGGTCCAGGCGCCGGATGGGGCGGCCGGCGTCGAGGCCGCCCGCAAGCAATTGCCCGATCTCATTCTCTGTGATGTCAACATGGGGCAGTTGAATGGCTACGCCACGTTGTCCGCCCTCCGCGACGAACCCGCCACCGCCACCATCCCGTTCATCCTGATGACCGGCCAGGCGGACAACGAAGGGATGCGCCACGGCATGGAACTCGGCGCTGACGACTACCTGCCCAAGCCCTTCACGCTCGACGAACTTTACAAGTCCGTGGATGCGCGGTTCAAGAAAACCGAGGCGGTACGGGTGCAGGCGGAGCAGACTCTGAGCAGCTTGCGCGACAACATCACCATGATGCTGCCGCACGAATTTCGCACGCCCCTCAACGGCATCGTGGCATTCGGCGAAATCCTCGCCGCCGACGCCGCCACGCTTGCGCCCGAGGAAATTGCCGAAATGGGTCAGGTAATTGCCCAGAGCGGTCATGCCTTGGAACGGCTCGTCGAAACCTTTCTGGTTTACTCCCAGCTCGAACTGCTGCAAGCGGATCCGCAAAAGGTCAGCACCTTGCGCGGCAAGCACACCCCCGCTCCCGGATCGTTGATCGAACAGGATGCGCGCAAGAAAGCGGAGGGGGCCAAACGGGCGGCGGACCTGCAACTGCAGCTCGCAATCACCCCGGTCCCAATGTCGGAGGAATACTTTTCCAAGGTGGTGGGCGAGCTGACACACAACGCGTTCAAGTTTTCGCCCCCCGGCACCCCGGTGATCCTGGAACTGGCCGCGACGCCCGAGGCGGTGGTGTTTTCCGTGAGCGACAAGGGCCGCGGCTTTAGCCGGGAGGAGATCGCCAAGGTTGGCGCCTTTATGCAATTCGAGCGCAAGACGCACGAGCAGCAGGGCCTCGGGCTTGGCCTCACCATTGCCCGGCGGCTCACGGAACTTCACGGGGGTACCCTGATCATCGAAAGTGAATCCGGTCTGGGAACGAAGGTCACGGTGAAACTTCCGAAGGCAAGTTGACGCCGACGAAGCTGAGCGGCTCGCCGGTTATTTCGCGACCCGCTGATACAGCTCCACCAGGCCGGGAATTTCGAGCAAGCGGGCTTGGGGTCGTCCCGTCGCGTCTTTTCGGGGTGCCGTCCTGATGCCATTCTCCACCATGTGGGCCAATAGAAAAGCCAGCCCAATTCCCAGCACCGGCGCGAAATCAACCTTGCCCAGGCGCAACGGCAGGCGGCGCAACGGCACGAGCAGACGGCGTGAAACCTCGTCCAACTGTTGCCAGAACGGATGCCGGCCAAAATAGATGTAGCTGCTCACAAGGTACAAGCCCAGCGCACCGCCGATGAGGACTTTCCCCGCCAGATAGCTGCCCAAACCGACCAACAACGCTTGTTCCGTGCGCTGCGCCACCGAACCCGGTCGCGGCAGGATCTCCGCGTAGGTCAGCGGCCAGCTCACCAGCCACCACGCGGTCGTGACCAACAGGAAGGGCAGCAGCAGTTTGATTCCCCACGGCCAGCGCTCCACCCGGCCAAGCTGTGACCGCAACAGTCCGCGCAGTGGCGCCACCTCCGCTGTCGCCGGCATCAAACTGGATAACAGGATCAGCCAGATAAAAAACACCGTCAGCGCCATGGCAAAACTCAGCATGGAGTACAGCAGCATCCGGCCAAACAGGTCGCTGCGGAACGGCACGGAGATCACGCCCACATCCAAAGTTCCCGTCCACGGCACCGCGGTACCAATCAACCAGTAGAAGATGCCGCGCACGAAAATCAGCACAGAAATCGCCGCCGGCAGATGCCAGCCGGCAAAGGTCGTCTTCCCCGCGCGCCGCAACGTGCCCGCCAAGGTTGAAGGCGTGGCCGTCGCCAGCGGATCAATGCGCGCCGCGCGCCAGTTGAACCACAACAGCAGCGCCGCCAGGTTCAGGATGAAATCAATCAGGGTCATCAAACGTAATCCGTGATGCGTAAGAACGACTTGCGACCCGCCTTGATGAGTCACACATCACGAGTCACGCGTCACCGCTTCACATCATCTTCAACAACGTATCCGCCATTTCGCTCGGGGTGACAGCGACGCCGATGCCAGCGGCTTTGAAGGCCGCGATTTTCGCCTCCGCCGTGCCTTTACCGCCGCTGACGATCGCGCCCGCGTGACCCATGCGGCGGCCGGCCGGGGCGGTTGTGCCTGCGATAAACCCGGCCACCGGCTTTTTGCAATTTGCCTTGATCCATTCGGCCGCTTCCTCCTCCGCGCTGCCGCCAATCTCGCCAATCATGATGATCCCAGTGGTTTCCGGGTCGGCATTGAACAGTTTGATGACGTCCAGATGCGATGTGCCGTTGACCGGATCCCCACCGATGCCGACGCAGGTGGACTGGCCCACCCCGCGCGAGGTCAGTTGCCACACGGCTTCGTAGGTCAACGTGCCGCTGCGCGACACGACGCCAATGTTCCCCTTCTTATGAATATAGCCGGGCGAGATGCCGCTGCGGCAACCACCGTGCGAGTCGTTGCCCTCGCCGGGGGTGACAATGCCCGGACAATTTGGGCCGATGAGCCGCGTGCGCTTGCCTTCCATGGCGCGCTTCACCTTCACCATGTCGTTGACCGGAATGCCCTCGGTAATGGCGACCACGAGGTCGAGCCCCGCGTCCACGCCTTCGAGAATCGCATCCGCGGCAAACGGCGGCGGGACGAAAATAGCGCTCGCCGTCGCACCGGTCTGCCGCGCGGCCTCCCCCACCGTGTCGAAAATCGGCACCTTTCGGCCGCCATGCTCGAAAAACTGCCCGCCCTTGCCCGGCGTGACGCCGGCAACGATCTGCGAGCCGTAATCAATTGAGAGTTGGGCATGCCGAGCGCCGAAGCTGCCGGTGATGCCTTGAATCAGGACTTTGGTGTTGGATTTTACAATGATGGCCATGAGGTTTTAGCGGAGTCGGTAGTTCAAATAATTTGGGTCGCGTGCGCCGTGGACGATGGCCACGACTTGGATTTCCTGACCGATGACCCGGTAATAAATCGAATACGGCGAGCGCGGAATCCGCAACTTGCGGATGGCCTTGCGCCCGAATGCGCGCGGCAGCTCCGGCCAGCGGAGGATGACTTCAAATCGTTCGCGCGTAGCCAGAACAAATCTGTCACCCAGCCCGGATTGTTTTTCATTATACCATCCACAGGCTTGTTCAAGATCTCGGTCGGCGGCGGGAGTGACATTGAAGTGCAAACTCATTGCTTGCCGAACCATTTTTGATCGAATTCCTGCAAGCTCATCCCGCCGGTCGGGTTGGCATCGTATTCATCGCAGCGCCGTTCCAGTTCGGCCATCAACTCCTTTGGGATGCCTTCCTCATCCTGGGCGATCACATCGGGCAACAGAAAGTCGATCACCTCGGCTTTTTCTTCCGGCGAGAGTGCGGTCAGTTCCTTTTCGAGCATTGCATTCATAGGAAATTTATATCACTTGGCGTGGCGCTTGTGGATGCAAACCAAGTTACCCTCGGTGTCGAAAATGAACGCCATATGACAGACCGGCGTGGGGAACGGTTCCAGTTTGAACTTCACCCCGTTCGCCTTCAGGTGCGCAATGGCCGCCTCGAAATCTTCGACTTCCAGGCCGACCAAGCAGCCGGTCGCCGTGGGCTGCCAATCCGGCGCCCCGGCGCCGATGGACAGGGTGCCGTTGCCCACGTCATACTCCGTCCATTGCATGCCGCCCGGTTCGCCCACCATCATGGTCGGTTTTAGCCCCAGCACGTCTTCGTAGAACTTTCGCGCCCGCGCCATGTCGGTGACGGGATAGCAACTGAAGGCGATTTCAGAAACTTTCAGCATCGGTCAGGACGGTTTCGGGTTGGTGGGTTTCAGCGCGAGCGGCAACCAGGCAAAGCCCGGCAGCCGCGTGATGACCCTGGTGGTGGACTGGCGTAAACGGGCGCTGAGACTGGCCCGGCGCCGGATCAGCCGGCTCACTTCACGCGCGACCTGCGCTCTCAGCCTGTCGTGCTCGCGCTTGGTATGCGCATGCTTTTGGGACAACTTGATCATCTCTTTTTGCAATTCGATCAGCCGACGGTAGGGTTCAAGGTCATCCGTGACCGGCGTCCCCATCTGCTTTCTTTCCCCGTCCCGATACATTTTGCCCTGGGCCCGCGCTTAAAGGTTATTTCCCGACGGCGCTTACCACCTTCTGCGCCGCGTCCGCCATGGAATCGCCGGTGATGAGTGTAAGGCCGGATTCAGCCAGAGTTTTCTTGCCGGCGATGACGTTGTTGCCTTCGAGGCGCACGACGAGCGGAAGTTTCAAGCCCGTTTCTTTGACCGCCGCGACAATGCCGGTGGCGATGACGTTGCAATCCATGATGCCACCGAAAATGTTCACGAGGATCCCCTTCACGTTCGGATCCTGCAGGATGATCTTGAATGCCGCCGTGACCTGCTCCTTGCTCGCACCGCCGCCCACGTCGAGAAAGTTCGCCGGACTCGCGCCGAAATGCTGGATGATGTCCATCGTCGCCATCGCCAGACCCGCGCCATTGACCAGGCAGGCGATGCTGCCGTCGAGCTTGATGTAATTCAGATTGAACTTGCTCGCCTCAATCTCCAGGGGCGCTTCCTCGGCCAGATCGCGCATCTCCTGAATGTTCTTGTGACGATACAACGCGTTGTCGTCGAGGCCGATCTTCGCGTCCACGGCACATAGCTCGTCCTTGCCGTCCGCGCCGGTGACGATGCAAAGCGGGTTGATCTCCACCATCGCGGCGTCGCACTCCCACCACGTCTTGTAAACCCCCAGCAACAGTTTCACCCCGCTGTTGAACGCATCCCCCTTCAAACCCAGTGCCGAAGCAATCTTGCGCGCTTGATAGGGCATCATGCCCACGGCAGGATCAATCCACTCCTTGACGATTTTGTCAGGGTGCTTCTCGGCCACTTCCTCAATATCCACCCCACCCTCCGTGCTGGCCATGATGAGCGGGCGCGACGTCCCACGATCGAGCAACACCGCGAGATAAAGCTCCTTCTTGATGTCATGCGCGGCGGCGACCAGCACCTTGCTCACGAGCCGCCCGTCCGGACCGGTCTGTTTGGTGACCAGAACCTGACCCAGCATGGCCTTGGCTTTCTCGAAGACCTCGTCGGCGGATTTACACAGTTTCACCCCGCCCTGGAAACCGCTCTTGAACGTGCCCTTGCCCCGGCCCCCGGCGTGGATTTGCGATTTTACGACGATCAGCTTCGCGCCACCGGCGAAAACCTTTTCCGCCACCGCTCGCGCCGCTTCCGGCGTTGCGCACACGTCGCCTGGCGGCACGACCACGCCGTACTGCGCCAACAATTGTTTCGCCTGATATTCGTGAATGTTCATGTAAGAAATAAGACTGTGCCCATTGAACGAAGCTTGGCGTCAGAAATCAATCCTTAACCCCAGGCCGTTTAGCTCGGCGGGAACGCACTTGCATTGTTAAGCCCATGCCGATCATAGAAGGGGACGCAACCTATCAATCACGCTTTGCACCGTCAGGGCGTGGAGTCCGGCGTTGTCCCGCAGCACCGTCACGTCCCGCCCCTGCGGTCGCCAGATTTCTTCAATGGTGTTCGCCCACAGGACAACGCACGGCAAACCCAGCGCCGCCGCCAGGTGGGATATGCCGGAATCGTGCCCAACGAAGCCTACGCCGGATTGCAGCCGCACCGCTAGATCGGCCAGCGGCAGACTGCGGGCCATTGCATGGCGCGCGGACGGGAGTTTTGCCGCGAGCCGTTGCAATCGCTCCCCTTCCGCCTCCCCGCCCACCAACAGCACATTGATTTCCGATTCCGCCATCAAACGCGCGAGCAATTCCACCCATTTTGCCTCCGGCCAGTTTTTACTTTCGCTGCCGCTGCCGGGGTGCAAAGCCAGTTGAGGGTTGAAAGTTGAAGGTTGAGTGCCAAGAGTCAGGCGCGGCACCGGATCGGCCTCAAAGATGGCGAGCCGCTCCAACGGCTTGAGATAAACCCTCGTTGCGTGGATGGGTTCGCTTTCATTCGGGCGATGCGGGGCGGCGATAAACTGCCCGCGCGCACAGCCGACCACGTTGGTTTGGAAGATCAGGTCCGGGTCGTAGAGGTAGGAGACAATGATGTCGAACCCGGAAAAATAGTCGGCCAGTTCGGGCGCCAGGTCGCCCCCGCGGGCAAAAAACCCCGCCAAACCGCGCGCCTCGATCGGCTGCACGCGATCCACCAGTCCGCCGGCAAACGCAAGCTGGGCGATGTGCGGGTAGCCGAGGACTTCGAGTTGCGCGGCGGGGAATTGCCGGCGCAGCGCGGCGAGGGCCGGCAGGGTGAGAATAAAATCACCAATCGCGCCGCCGCGAATGACGAGGATTTTTCCCTGACCGATGCTCACATCGCGCGGAACGCCGTGAGCCCCAGCACCACCACCAGGAGCGCAAACGCGAGCCGCAGTCCGCTGCCAACTTTGACGCGCTGCTCGTTCGCCGTTGCCCAGTCCAGAAGATCCCGCAAGCGCCAGGGCGAAACGGTGAACCAAATTCCCGCCACCACGAAAACATACGCCCAGGCTTGAATCAACAAGACCCACGGCGACTCACCCAAATGCGGACGCCCTGTGTCCACCATCAATTTGGCCAGCAACAGCAGAACGATCGCGAGCCCGCGAACCGCCAGAAAATCCTGAACGAAGATGCAGGTGCCCAACCCAATCGCCCCGAAGACCACCATCATGTGCGGCTTGATGGCGGCAAAATCCGCAATCGGCTCCAACTTCACCAGCCACAAAAACCAGAGCGTGCCCAGCGCCATCAGGAAATAGCCAGCCATCAGATTGCGGGGGAACTTGCGGACGGTGGCCGCAAACGCCGTAGGTTTGGCGAGGCCATAGACCTGCGGTGCGGCCATGCCGAGGCCGAGCAAGATGGACAACAAGGATAATTTCATCGTTTCAAAGCTTCTTTGAGCGGGCAGAGCATGGCGGACGCAGCCCGGAAGGTAAATCCGAAATCCAGCGGACAAAACTTGCCGCGGCCCAGAGCGAATTTTGGCCCCATCCCGTGGCCGGCCAATTGCTCGTTCAACAAGCCGGCGTGCTCGCGCCCCGATGCATTACCGTTTCATTAGTCATCCCAAGAGCCTTCCTAACTTCTCCTCGACAACGTGGGAGAAAGAAATAGATTCAAAGCAATTGCGAGAATCCAACCGCTCAGGGCAACTGGATTCCCGTGAAAAGTGGCGCACTAAAACGACCGCCATGACAATTAAACCCGGAGG
>JADLHS010000451.1 GCA_020848635.1 Limisphaerales bacterium | reverse complement strand
TTTTTGTGCGGTCGCATCGCCGCCCGCCGCGGCAACGGCCCGCGACCAAAGCAGGCGTAACGCGCGCAACTTCGCGATTTCCATGAAGAAATTCGTGCCGACGGTGACGGCAAAACGCATTCGCGGCGCGGTGGTATTGACGTCCTGCCCCAGGTTGTTGAGTTGGCGGAGATACTCGACGCCGGTCGCAAGCGTAAACGCAAGTTCCTGCACCGCGCTGCCACCGGACTCGTGCCAGGCACGGCTGTGAACACAGATGGTTTGCAACTGCGGCGCGTTGACAACCGCCCAGCCGGTGAGCGCCGCCATTTCGCCATACGCACTGGCCACCGATTGCGGCAACTTTCCTTCATGTGCCAGCACGCCGAGCGGATCCATCTCAATGCAACCACAAAGGCCGGCCGCTGGCTTCTTCCGCTTATTCGCGAGGGCCAGCAACAACGCGGCGAACGGCAGCGCGGAGGCGCCCGAGCGGACAAAGATCGAAGTTTTGTGCAAGTCCACGCCTTCCAGCGCGCGATCCAGATCCCCCAAGGTGGCAACGGACAATCCGCCACCGCCGACATCGACCGGCGCCGCCCAGTCGGGGTCGTGACCGTTGCGCGTCGCGCGATCGAGCACCATGTTCAACGCGGTCAGCCCTCGGGAGATTGAATTGCGCGCGGCGTGATTGAACTCCGTCGGGCTGGCGACGGCAATTTCCTGCGAAACATCCCACGATTCCTTCACGTAGCCGCTCGCACGCGCGCCGCGCACATAGGGCGCGAAACCCGGCAGCGAGTTCACATGCGGCAGGTTCGTCACGTCGGCGCGACAATAAATCGGCTTGAGCGTGATGCCCTCGTAGGTCGGCGAGAGCATCTTCTTGTCGAACGGAGCGCCCTTGAGTTCGACTTCGACCAGCTTTCGCCAGTCGTCGTAGCTCACGGGCGGAAACTCCGCGAGTAGTCTGGGTTTAGCGTTGGCTCTCATGTTCAGCCTTCGAGCGTTTCCACCGTGACATCATGGCGCGTGCCGTTGACGGTTACGAACAAATGCTTGCCCGGCCCACCAGCGCGAGCGGTGGTCGCGGTTGATGCAGCCGCCGTCGGAGCCGCGGGCGCTGCCGCTGCGACTGGCTTTGCCGGAGTGGCTTTGGGTTTGATCAGTTCTTCGACCTGCTGCGGGAACATCGCGAACAGCACGACGATTTCGTCGCTCGTCGGCAGGCCTTTCTCCGCGCATTGCTTACGGTATTTCTCCATGCCTGGTTCAAGCAAATCCGCCGGGCGATCGGTGACGCGCTTCTTGCCGGTTTGCTTTTCCACCTGAGCCAGCACGTTGGAATCAATCGGGCCGGGCGTCAGCCCATACTTGCCGAGCGCGATGTCCTGGGCGGGCTGGCAGACCATTTTCCAGCGGCCGAACTTCACATTCATCATCGCCTGCGTGCCAACGATCTGCGACGTGGGCGTGACCAGCGGAATCCAGCCCAGCGCCTCCCGGACGATCGGGATTTCCTTCAGCACGGCGTCGAACTTGTCACTCATGCCCTGTTCCTTGAGCTGCGTCCGGAAGTTGGAGAGCATGCCGCCAGGCACTTGATAAATCAGGATGTCGCTGTCCACGCGCTCGTTGGCCGGGCTGGTGAACTTGGAAAGCTCCTTGTAAACGCCCTCAAAATAGTCGCGCAGCTTCGCGAGCTTCTCGGTGTCGAACTTCGGGCAACGGGGATGGCCTTCGAGCAAGGCCAGCATCCGTTGCGTGTCGGGTTGCGAGGTGCCGTTCGCGAACGGAACAATCGAAACCTCGACGCAATCCACGCCGGCATCAATTGCGGCGAGATAACTGGCCGCGCCAAGCCCGGCGGTGTCATGCGTGTGCAACGTGATCGGGATGCCGATCTTGCCCTTCAACTCCTTGACCATGTGATAGGCAATTTGCGGCTGGATGATGCCGGACATGTCTTTGATGCCGATGGAGTCGCAGCCCATTTTCTCCAGTTCGACCCCCATTTTCACGAAGTTCGCGACCGTATGAACGGGGCTGATCGTGTAGCACAACTCGCCGCGGGCGTGCTTACCATATTTTTTGGTCGCCTTGATCGCGGTCTGCAGATTCCGCACGTCGTTCAATGCGTCGAAAATGCGGAGGATGTCCTGCCCGTTTTCGCAAGTGAGGCGAACGAAAGTTTCCACCACGTCATCGGGGAAGCTCGCGTACTGCACGATGTTCTGGCCGCGCAACAGCATGAGTTGCGGCGTCTTGGGGGCGATCTTCTTCAACGTGCGCAAGCGATCGAAGGGATTTTCATTCAGGTAGCGCAGGCAGGAATCAATCGTCGCGCCGCCCCAGGTCTCCAAGCCGGCAAAGCCCATCTCGTCGAGAATGGGTGCGGGCTCGAGCATTGAGGCAGTCGCCATGCGCGTGGCCGCCATGGATTGATGGCCGTCCCGCAGGACGGTGTTGTTGAACAGAACTGGTTTCATACTTACAAGGTTACCCGGTTAATGACGCATTCGCTTGGCGCGCAGAATTTGCGGGGCATTTAAATCTGGATTGCAGTCCCCTTGTCCGAGCGTGGTTTGGCTCATCCAAGTTGTTTCTTCCCCGAAGGTCCGTCGCAGCGTCATGTTCCGGGAGCGAGCATGGCGCGGCTAGTCGCCTTTTGCAATTCTCCGTGCAAAAATTGTGATAGGACGATTCAGGTCACTAATTCGTCAAATTGTCCGGACGCAATCAAAGCCCTCCCCGGCCAGTATTGTATTGTATTTGCCAAACCAAACCCCGTTGGCTGAAAATCCGGATATGGCACTGAGTTTTTCCACGCGAACGCTTTTTGGATTCTGGCTTGGGCTGGTGGTCACGCCGGTGTTTGCCGGCAACGAACCTTTGATTCATGCCCATGCGCACAACGATTACGAGCACCCCCGTCCGTTGCTCGACGCCCTCGACCACGGCTTTTGCGGCGTGGAAGCGGACATCTATCTCGTCAATGGCCGGCTCCTGGTAGCCCACAACCGCAGCCAGGTGAAACCGGAACGCACGCTGCAGGCGCTTTACCTCGACCCGCTACGTGAACGAGTGCAGCGCAATGGCGGGCGCGTTTTCGCCGGCGGCCCGGAGTTCACCCTGTTGATTGATCTTAAATCGGACTGGCAACAAATTTATCCGCTCCTGCGCGGGGTGCTCACCAATTATGCTGACTTGCTCACCACGTTCCGCGACGGCGTGAAACAGACCAACGCCATCACGATTGTCATTTCGGGCAGTCGCGCCAAAGCGATGTTCGCCGGGGAGACGACGGGCTATGCGGGTTACGATGGGCTGCTAACCGACCTGGATTCAACCGCGCCGGCGACGTTGATTCCGTGGATCAGTGCGGATTGGAAGATGCATTTCACCTGGTCGGGCGTGGGCCCGATGCCGAAAGGGGAGCAAAAAAAACTGGGTGAAATTGTGGCGAAAGCCCACGCCCAAGGCCGCCGCGTCCGCTTTTGGGGCGCACCCGACAACGAAACCTTCTGGCGGGCCATGCGGGCGGCGGACGTGGACCTGATCA
>JADLHS010000450.1 GCA_020848635.1 Limisphaerales bacterium | reverse complement strand
GCCGTCCGAGCCGAGGGCGTAGAGTTCCTTGCCCACAACCGTTGGCGTCGAGCGGGCGGCAGGATAATTGGGCTCTTGTCTGGGATTTCCCACTTTGCCGAGGCGGCTGGACCAGAGCCGCTGACCGGTCTTGACCGACCGCGCCTCCACGAACTCATTCTCCAACCCATCATTGCCCAGCAGGTAGAGCCGGTCGCCAACGACGGCGGGCGTCGAATAACCCGCGCCCAAGTCCGCCACCGACCAGAGCAGGGCGGGGCCGGTTGGCGGCCATTCCGCGAGCAAGCCGGTTTCGTCCGAGACGCCGTTGCGCTGGGGACCGCGCCACTGCGGCCAATCCTTTGCGGGCAAAGCGGTCGCGAACAACGAAACGGCAGCGACGCCCAGAAATGCCGAGGCCCAACCGGCAGCGGGAATTGAATTATTCATAATGACGATGAATCGCTGCGTTAATGGGTAGCAGCGATGCGGGCGGGCTTCAACTTTATCCTGAGCAACAGAAATGCCCCCCAAGCGGCGAGCAAACGGGGAATCCACCCCGGAGTACAACCCGAATAATTGAGATCGAAGCGCTGATGCGCCCGATGCCCAATCGGCCCAGCTTCGGCAGTTGGCAACTGCAATTACTGGACCCGACTGGCGTTCCAACCGGCCAACTGACTAAGGCGCGGGTTTGGCGGCGGGCGTGTGCTTGATCAGGTGGTAAATGTAATCCTTTAGCTTCGCACGGCGCATCTTGCGCTCCTCGATTTCCTGGTCGGTGGCGAAGTCAATTTCCTCCTCGATGCGATAGATTTCGTCGTCGAGCCGGTGGTATTCGTCGTAGAGATTGCGGAAGTGGGCATCGCTGCCTTGCAGGCGCTTGATGGTGTCGCGGTGCTCTGGAAACTCACGCAATATGGGATGATGCAAGTCCATGGGATGTTCTCCTGGTTGAAGTTTGTTTGACGGTCGTCATCGTAACTCCGGTTTGCTGCCAATAAACCCTCCCGGGCGTCGCGACGCCAGCCCTTTTTTGGCGGATGCTCATCCGCCCTTGGTTTTTGTTGGGCCGGTGTATTCCAGACCCACCAGGCAGACGTCGTCTTCAAACGTATGGTCGGCGGCGTAGTCGCGCACCTCGTGCAACAGCGCGTCAAACAACTGGGGGGTTGGGTCCTGCAGATGCTGGCTGACCGCCGTCGTGAGCTTTTCCTGAGTGTAAAGTTCCTCCTGCTGCGAATGTACTTCGTAAAGCCCATCGGTGAACAGCATGACCAGATCGTGCGCCGACAGGGTGGTCGCAAACGTCTGATACCCGGATTTTTCAAACAGGCCGAGCGCGGGTTGGCTATTCTTGGTGGCGTTTTTGAGCGGCTCCACCCGGCCGGCGGCGCGCCGCAGCAGCAACGGTCGGGGGTGGCCGGCGTTGGCGCAGCGCATCTCGCCTGTGGCCGAATTGGCCACCACATAGAAAGCCGTGGTCAGCACCGGCGAACCGGCGTGCTTTAGAATGGCGAAGAGATCGGAGTTCAACTTGGTCATGAACTGGCCGGGATCGTGGGCGAGCGGTCGCAACTCCTCCACGAGGGCGCGGATCATGGCCGTGATGAGGGCGGAACGCACGCCGTGCCCCAGCACATCGCAAATGAACACCGCCACTTCCGTTTCGGACAGCGCACTGATACTGAAAAAATCGCCGCCGACCGTGTCGCTGGGCTGGTAGCGGTGGGTAAACTGGAAGGCGCTCTCCGCCGGCGCCGCCCCGGGCGGCAGCACCGGGTATTGGTGCGGTAGCATGGCAAGCTGGATTTCGCGCGCCATCTTCAGGTTGCCCTCCATGACTTCATTTTTCACGCGCAATTCTTCCCGGCTGCTCGCGAGTTCGGCGTTGGCCTGGCGGATGCGCTCATCGGCCACTTTCTGCACGGTGATGTCCCAGTAGATGCCCTGCAATCCGATCACATGGCCGGCCGTGTCGTAGAGCGGAGTTTTGACCACCTGCACATATCTTGGGTCGCCCGCGGTCCGACGGTTTTCCTCCACGGCTTCGAACGGACGGCCCGTGGCCATGATGCGCTGATCGTCCAACTGGTATTTGTGGGCGAGTTCGGCGGGGAAAAAGTCGGCGTCGCTTTTTCCGATGATCTCCTCGAGCGACCGACCGAGGACCTGGCAAAACTGTTGATTGGCAAAAGTGAACCGGCTGTGCAGGTCCTTGCGGAAAATGTTTTGTGGCAGGGTTTCGACCAGGGAATGATACAGTGCCTCGGAATTGCGCACGCGCTCCTCCGCCAGTCGTCGCTGCGTGATGTCCTCCACCGTGCCTTCGTAGTGCTGCAGCCGCCCCCGCGCATCGCGGATGGCGTGGCAGTTTTCCGCAATCCAGATGATGCTGCCGTCCTTCCGGAAGATCTGCGACTCGAACCCCGTGATCGTGTCGTGCTCGTCCATGATGCGCTTGAACTCCTCGCGCCGGCCCGGCGCCACATATAATCGCTGCCCGATGTCCGTGACGTGGGCCATGAGATCCTCCGGCGAACTGTAGCCGTAGATGTGGGCGAGCGCCGAGTTGGCCATCAGATAATGGCCGTCGGGCGTGGTCTGAAAAACGCCCTCGACCAGATGATCAAAAATGCTGTGATACTTCTTCTCCGCGGCCAGCAACGCCCGATCGGCCTCGTGGCGCTCGATCGTGTAGTGAATCGAGCGCCGTAGCCAGCTGGGATTGATGTGGTCCTTGACCAGATAATCCTGCGCGCCCACATGCACGGCTTCGACCGCGATGTCCTCGTCATCCGTAGCCCCCACCACAATGATGGGCACCTGCGGCGCCGCCGTCCTCAAGACCGAAATGTTGGCCAGTCCCGCCCCGTCCGGCAGGAAGAATTCCAGCAGGATCACGCCAAACGCCTCTGCTGCCAGCCGGGCGATCCCTTCCTCGAGCGACGCCGCCACAACCACGGTGCCGCTCGTTTCGCGCGCCTGATCCAGCATGCCGCTGACCGCGAGAGCAAAGGCGTCATCGTGTTCGATGAGCAAGACCCGCAAGGCGTGCCGTCGGGAGATGAGTTCTGTTTCGCGTTCCACCATAATCATCGAAAACCAAATTCGTCCGTCGTGAGTTGAAAAATGACAGGCCGACCAGGTGTCCGCAAGCGGATTGGGGGGCCGGTTGGCGAGCGGTATCGGTTCTTCCTCCTTTTCAGGCGGCCGCCCTTGGCGTAAGTTCTCCGCTCCTTGCAGCATCATGCCGAGCGTCTATATCAAAACTTACGGTTGCCAGATGAACGAGCGCGACAGCGAAGCCGTCGCCGCGCAGTTGGTGGCCAAGGGCTATACCCTCGCGGCCTCGGAATATGTCGCGGATGTGGTGTTGCTTAACACTTGCAGCGTGCGCGACAACGCGGAGCT
>JADLHS010000449.1 GCA_020848635.1 Limisphaerales bacterium | reverse complement strand
TGGCCACCGCCGCCGCTTGACCAACTGCCGGGCCCGGCCTAAAGTCGGGTCATGGATCAGCCGCCCATGACCCCCATCCGCCAAAAGCTGATCGTCCCATTCGCATACCTTAAAGCGGCGGTCACCATTTGCTGCCTGGTGGGCAGCAGTTGTATTGTCCATGGAGGCGGCTCTCCGAGAGCCTTGTCCGCCCGAGAGACGGCAAGAGAGTTGTCGACCACAAACTCCTTCTCTTGCCATAGCCTCGCATTCTACAACGATAAGCTCTACGCGGCTGTCCCTGCTGGGATGCTTGAAATCGAGGGCGGCTCAGTCAATAGGCTTTACCAGTGGGACAAGGACGATTCCCAATTGCAGGGCGTATGGAAAGACACCGCCAACGGGTTGCTTTGGGTCTGCCTGTACGATGGAAACAAGCTCGCGAATTACGACGGTCGGACCTGGCGAGAAGCCAAGTTTCCCAAGCCGCTGCATGGCTACATTTCCAGAGGCGACATGCTAACCGGATTTCGCGGAGTGTCCAATAGCAGGTCGTTCTGGTTGGAAGGTGCGGGGCGTGCCTGGAGATGGGGCGGTGCCAAGTCTGGTAAATGGACCGAGGAAAGCTTGCCGTCAACTTTTCACCCAGAACGCTGGGTAAACCGTCCACTAAAAGCGGTAATGCCTACCAACAGGAACGTCTTTTTTGTCAAACGCGGGGACCAAGATTATGGCTGGCGGCTCGCGTTGTTGGACGATGCCAGAATGAAAAGCCATCCCGAACTGCTCCAACAACTTGAGGAGAAGATTCAAGGAGATTCGGCTTGGTACTTGGAAAGCGGGCAGTGGATTGCCGTCACGAACAATGAAGGCAAGTTCTTCGCCGAAGAATCTGCGGTAGGAAACGGGAAGGGCTACCTTCGTACCGAGAAGGGTGAGCTGTTTGAAGTGATCGAGACAGGGATTTCCAGACTCAAAACGCCGGGGACATGTGAAGCAATTGCCGCGTCCCCGACCGGGACGTTGCTGGCGAGTTTTCGTGGGCTGGGAGTTTTTGAGCTAAAGGAAGAATGGCAACAGCTTTTGACGAGTCCGTATTCGAATTCCCAACGGGATTACGAGGTTCGCTTGGCGGCGCAAGTGGGCTGCATCGCTTTGGCAGTTAGACCCCAGTCCCAAAGACAACTCAGCGGAGCGAACCCGGCCCACAATTCGACCGCTACACTGGTTTGCAACCCTGTGATGTGGATTTCGCAAGGACAGGAATGGAAGCGAGTATCGCTACCAGCGGCAGAATGAAGAACCATGCAAAGTCAGTCCGCACAAATTACAACACTTAACAAGCCGGATGCAGCGAACCCCGCGATCCCGTCTTGGTTCCATGCCGAGCGTGACCGGCGCGGGGGCCGCTGATCCGGGTCTGGGCCACTCGACCTCGCTATGCCAACAAATGATGCAAAACGAGTCCGCTTGAAATGGCTAGCATTATGCATTTTTGGCTGCGGCCTAGTTATTATGCTCGCCGTCTCGGCGATTTTGTTTCATAGCGTTTCGTTCGGAGACCGCTTGACTCACAGTGCCGGACAAGTGGTGACTGAGAATCAGAGGCTCGCCGTCTCACTTGCAGTTGGTCTCGGCGTCGAGATTGTTTTCATGGTTTTGGCGTATTTGCTTTTTCCAAAGAACCGGCAAGAGACATGATTGAATGGCCCAACAAAATCAGTGCACACAACGCCGGATGGCGCTCTCAGTCCCGCTTCGCGGGCAACGTCTTTTGGTCCGGCGTGTGTGAGTTCTGGCGTTCGGCATGAGATCCAGTGTCTACATCCTCAGCTTTGCACTCGGTCTGACTGGGTGCGTTTACAAAACGGGAGCCCTCCGCAACCAGATCTCCCATTATAAAGGTGACGGCACCATCACCGACGCCTCGATCGGAGCCCCGCCATTCTTCTGGGGTCCAGGTTTTCGGCTTGTTTTCCCGGGTTTTGATCCAAGCAAATCCTACGAGCACTCTTACCAATTAAATGGCGTGCCCAAGACTAAGTATGGAGCCTCCACGATTTATGTGCGGTTCCCAGGCGATTGGTCGATTGACCTAGATAAGGAAAAGACCAATATCACGGCGGTACTGTCTTTCACGGTCTTGGACGAAAACGATACAGTTCTAAAGTCCCAAGAGGTGAAATTCAGCACAGCGGATTGGTCATGGGCGGGTGGTGCAGGAGTTGGCGTATTTGGCCTTTGGGTTTACGATAGACCCAACAACAGGACCGAGAACATTTTCAATTTTGCCCCCGCCAAATCTTATAGGCTAAAGATCGTTTATACGCCTGGGCCCGTGCCGCCCCAAACCACAAATATGTACATAAGCATCGAGAATGGGGGGAGAATATAGATGCCGAACCAGGTCGCTCCACCGAATGGCGGCCCCGCCACTGGGCTTGGCAATTCGGGAGTTGAGGAGGGGCCGCCATCGGTGAGCTGACCGTTAGCCGTCGTTCGCGCATGAAACATTTCCAGACCATTTTTATTTTGCTGATCTGCGGTGTTTCCGTCTTCGTACCAGGTTGCGGCAGTGGGCAGCTCTCACCCAGAGAACAGAGAGCCTTGGGCCCATGTCCCTGAGACCTCAACCGCTTGCCAGCCACATGATCCAACGCCACGCAGCGGTCCAGAAACCCTTTCAAGTTCACCCACACGCGATCCGTTCAATTTGAAGGCGGCTGACCTCGACCTCTGATTGCGGAATCATGTCAGCGCCGCCACCGGTAGGTGGTTACCCTCCGAGCGGGCACTAATCCATTTCACATTCACTTAGGACCTTCCGATACGCCGTGCGGGCGTGGTCGTAGGCCCGCCGGGCTTCCGTGAGTTCTTTGGCGTTGATCAGTTTTTCCTTTTGCAGCCAGCATTGATCCACCCCTTTCAAGCACCATTCCGCGCTGCGCCGCGAAGCGCGAATCGGTTTGCCATTCACCAGCACAAAAATCGGGTTCGTGTGGGACGAAGGCAGGATCCGCAACGCCACCCAACTGCTGCGGTTGATGGCGATGTCGAAACTCACGGCCTGCAGCTTGCCATCGGCCACGATAGTCTTTTTCGCTACGGGGTAGCCGTTGACGATAACTTCCACCGGCACTTCGCCCGTGTCGGCGATACGCGCGCGTTCGATATCCCAGTAAGGTTTCTTCGCGTAATCCAGTTTCTGAAGCGTTGGGTTTGGCAGCTCGTTCAATCGGGCGGCGACTCGCGCGGTCAATTTTACGGTGCTCGGTTGCGACAGTCTGAGCTCGCTGCCCTTTTCGCCCAACGCCACGTCATTCACTTTGAATTCCATCAAATGGCTCTTGCCGTCGCTGACGTAATTGCGGCCCTGGCGGATGCCTTCGCACCATTGATCGTAATCCAGTTTTCCGTCGAGCTTCACGTAGGAGCGGCCCAACCCGACCCTTTCCCCGTAGATGCAGGGGAAATCGGTTTCCCCGCTGACGCGGGTGCGATAGCCGACGTTCAAGCTGTGGTACCACATGTTCAATTCCCAAACGTAAGGGGTATCCACCATGGAAAGAAAATCGACCGCCGGTTGCAGTTTGCCATCCGGCCCGGGCAATTCGTGCGTCACGTCCACAATGTATTCGTTAGCCCCGATGCCATTGAACGGCGGCACAATGTAGTTGGGCAGGTCCGTGGTCTTCACTTCCAACCCCCAGCCGGAATGGGCCGGGCCACAGACGGAGCCTTGCTGCTTCGCCCAGCGCAGGGTGTTCAGGCACAGCGTCGGCCAATGATCCTTGGAATCGCCGCCGGGATAAATTTCCTCCTTGAGCCGCAACAAACAAAGATGCCCGGATTGATGCGAGCCAAATCCGGAAACCTCGATGTCGTAACGCAGCAGGTACGGGTACTGAGAGACCTTATCCAGCGCGCCGCAGAAAAATTGCTTTTGGAAATCGAAGCAGGGTCCCCAGGTCAGGTTCGCGCCAATTTTCAAATCCTCGCCCATGCAATGCCGGATCATGTCCGACGCCAATACGCCCTCGGTCGGTTTCACATAATGCGAGCAACCCGCTGCGTGGATGTGATGGTCACCCGACCACCAGCCGGCCAGGGAGGGATCAATCCAGCGCTTCACTTTGAATTCCACCTCCTGCGTTCGCTGGTTGACGTTCAGGTTCTGCGTTTGCGGAATCGATTCCGGTCCGCGGGAGAATTCCACGATGTAATCGCCCTCCGGCAGTTTCAGCGTTTCGCCATCACCGCGATAGACCTGCGGGTGAAACGGGAAGTCGGGCGCGAGGCGCTTGGCCGGCGACGGATAGACCCGCTGCTGCCCGTCGCGGATCACGAATGACGCGGTCGTCGGCTGGTTGTTCTCGTCGCGTACGCGGAAAGTCACAAGGCGCGCGGGCAGGCAGTTGAACAGGATGTCCACCTCGTTGCGGAAGCCGATGTCCTGCGTTCCCTGGCCGACATTGAAAGCGAACTTCGCCTCGCGCCGGCCGGGATCGCGGCTGTAAAGCTGAATGATACGATATTCCAGGGGCAAACCGCTGAGCGTCTTGGTGAGGGGCTGTTGGTCGAAAGTCTGCATGTCCAGCCAGAGTTGCGTGGCATCCGTTAGCGGGAGGGCCTCGCCTTTCTTGCGAAAGAACTTGTCGGAGTCGTTATTCTTCGGTCCGACCCCGTCCTGCGAGTAAACGGAGATGGCATTGGGACTCACGGCCTGCAGCGCCGCGGTGGTGCCGGAGTCGTTGACGACTTTGACGAGGAACTGACGCCAGCCCTGTTCCACGAGTTCCGGCGTCGCCGGCCCAGGCGCCACCTTCACGCGCATTTCCGGATTAATCTGGACGCCAAACAGGCAATGCCGGTCCAAAATCACCTGCAACCCTTCAGTCGCGTTTTGGGGGCGGGGCTGCTGCATCGCCGCGGCGATGGCTGCTTTTTCGCTCGCGCTAAAAGGCGACCCGAGATATTCCGTGGCTTCGATCAGCCGCGTCACTTGCGCAACGAAAGGCTGCCATTCCACGTTCTTTTCGATGGGCAATGCTGCTGCAAACAGGAGTTGCGACGTGAAGGTAACGAACGTGAAACCGGTCATCGTTCCACGACAAAATAAGTTTTGGTGCGGCTGCATAATTGATTCAGTTCCAAGGTTGGATGAAGCAGTTTTAGCAAAACCGGAGGCGCTGACCAGTGTTTAATGCCCTGCCTCCGGCTTCATCGAGTCACGCATTTCATCTTCGCTCGTGAGCTTCCGCCACACCGTTGGCCCCTGCTTTCAATAGCCGCGTTTCACCAGCAAATAAACGGCGACCACGAGCGCGAGGCCGAGGAGGGACATTAGCAACCAACTGCTGACGAGGTAGGAGATGCCAATCATCGCGGCGCCGCCGATCATCGGCATCATTTCCCGCTGTTTCTTGCCGTAAATCCAATACCCAACGCCGATGGAGCCCCAGAGCAACGAGGCGAAGAGAAAGCTGGCGTCAAAGTTCAGAATTCCCGCGGCGGCATTGGTCATGGGCCGGAAGCTTCGCGGCTTTCGCGCGGCTCAGCAATGGCCAAACAGTTCCTCCAACTTGTGGCTGCGGAAGGTGAAAATCTTTTCCACGTCGCGCCGGACGAAGAGGCGATTGACCAATTCCCCGCCCAGAACGGCATAGCGGACGTGATCGGAGCAAAGCGTGCCGCCCTTCTGGGGGGTGAACCGATGTTCGTGAATCCAGAAGCGATACGGCCCGCGTTTTTGTTCGTCCACGAAACGATGCGCTGGTTCCCAGACGGTGATTTCGGTTTGCCAGCGTACGGGCAGACCATGAATGCGGAGCCGGTAATCAATCAGGGCGCCAGCGCGAAGCTGGATTGGTTTGGGCGTGAGGATTTCAAAGTTGACCCAGTCGGGGGTGAGCGCTTGCAAGTTGTAAGCGTCGGCAAAAAAACCGAAAATCTCGGCTACAGGACGGGGCAGCCAGAGTTCGGCGCGGAAATTGTGAGTTTTCATGGATTGACGGAAATTTGAATCCTACAGACGTTGTGCTAACCCTTCGCTATGAAAAAGTTCTTCTTGCCCAACCTTGAAACCCGGGGTCGGCTCGTCCGCGGCGCGGGCGGCAGCGTCCTAGTCGCCGGGGGAGTGGCTTTCTGCGGCGTGAACCTGCTGGCGGCGGTAATCCTCATTGTTTCTGGCGGGTTTATGCTGTTCGAGGCGGTGCGTGGCTGGTGTGTGATGCGGGCCTGTGGCATCAAAACCAAGCTTTGATCCGGTCAGCCGGCGGGTTTCGCCTCCGGCACGCGTATTTGCTCCAGAATCCGGTACAGTTCGCACAACTCCCGGGTGCGAATGGCATTCAGCCCTTCCAAGGTTGCGGCGTAGGATTCCGCCGCCCGTCCGCCGGTGATGATTTTGATTTCGGCCGGCAGATGCTTCCGCAGGCTTTGAAGTTCCTGCGCCAGGTTGGGGTCGTCGTCGGGAAACACAATGCTCATGGCCACCGCGCGCGCTCTGTTCTGAATCGCCGCCCCGGCGATCTCGACCGCGGGCAGACTCGTGCCCAGGTAGATGACCCGCCAGCCCAGATCGTTCGCCGCCGCGGCAACCATCACCGCCCCCAGTTCGTGCAGTTGTCCCGCTGGCGTGCCCACAACGAGCACCGGGGCGGCGCCATTGGCGGCATAGGGTTTTGAGGTGTGCAGGAGATAGTTGCGAATGACTGCACTTGCAAAATGTTCATGGGCGGCGGTGATGGTTCCATCCCGCCATAACTCCCCAACCTTCTGTGCGAGGGGCGCGATGACTCGTTCCAGTAGGCCATGCTGCCCAAACGCCACCGCCGCCTGCCCGAGAATTTCGTCCAGTTCGGTGGAGTTCAATTTCTCGATGGCGCCAAGCGCGGACTCAATCGCCTGAGTTGCGGCCGCGACACTGCGTTTGACGACCGGTTTTATGGGTGGCATCGCCTCGGAGGCCAGCTCCCGCAGCTTGGCCACCGGCAACTTCGCGATGGTGCCAATGCTATGACCCGCCTGCGTCGCCGTGCGCAGCAAGGTCAAGCGCTCAATCTCGGTATCCGAGTAACGCCGGCGGTTCGTGTCCGTACGGCTGGGTGAGACCGCGTTATACCGTCGTTCCCAAACCCGAACGACATGCGGTGTTAACCCACTCTTCCGGGCCGCGATCTTGATTGAATGCTGAACTTCTGACATCAGACGGATAATAGACAAAAATTGAACACAGTGCAAACCCCAAGGACATATCTTTCAAGGAATTAGTATAATACCCCATATAAAATTGCCAGATTCCGCGCATACTCGGTTCGCTGTTAACAAAAAAATACATGAACAAATTATTGACAAACATGTCATAGTTAGACAAATTATGAACATGTTTAACGGCAATTACCTGACCTCAGTTCAAGAAGTGCCAGTAAATCGTGGCAAGCAAGCCCCAAACACGAGGGTCTCAAAAGGCTCGCGACGGAGCGGACTTCGACCAATAACCAAGCCGCTTATCGGATTGCGCGCGACCCGCTCACTGTTGGGTGTGGTGCGATCCCGCCCTCGTTCCGGTCCAAAGCTGGTTCAAGCTCATCCATCCGAAGCGCCGATGGCTTGGTTGCCGGCGGCAACACCCGGGAGCGCCCGCGAGCCGATCGCTAGCCCTAGCGCCCCGGCCGAAATGGATTCCATCCTTTCCCAGTATATGCGGGAGGCGGGCGAGGTTGCCTTGCTTACACCAAAGCAGGAAGTGGAACTCGCCACGCGCATCCAGCGGGGTGACGATGCGGCACGCGAGCACATGATCCGGGCGAACTTGCGCTTCGTGATCAAGATCGCGCGCGAATACGAACACCTCGGGATGCCACTGCTGGATTTGATCAACGAGGGCAACATTGGCTTGATGAAGGCCGTGGAAAAATATGACCCGGCCAAGGGGGCCAAGCTGACGACCTATAGTTCGCTCTGGATCAAACAACAAATCCGCCGCGCACTGGCCAGCCAAGGCAAGACGATCCGCTTGCCCGTGCATGTGGCGGACAAGATTTACCAGCTCGGCAAGGCGGAAGTGCGGTTGCGCGATTTGTTCGGCCGCGAGGCCACGGATGAGGAACTGGCGGCGGAACTGGAAGTCAAGCCCTCCCGGGTTGCCAGGCTGCGCCGCGCCGCGCTGCGTCCGTCATCGCTGGATGCGCCGTTGGGCGACGAGAAAAGCAGCACGATTGCCGAAGTGGTGGCGGATGAAAACGCGGCGTCACCCTTTGAGCAGTTGCGGGAAAAGACCGAGTCGGTCTTGATTCACGAGCTGGTGAAGCAACTGCCGGAGCGTGAGGCGCGGATCATCCGTTTCCGTTTCGGCCTGGACAGCGGCGGCGAGCGCACCCTCGAGGATGTGGGCCGGATGTTCAAGCTCACCCGCGAACGCATTCGCCAGCTTCAGAATCTGGCGTTGGAAAAACTCCGCAAAATGTTGGAAGACCCCGATGCCATGCCCGTCGCCGCCTGATTTCAAGCAATCGCAACCTCCAAAATGAAGCCAAAGGGAAATATGACCAAGGAAGTGATCGTCATCGGCGCCGGCCCCGGCGGGCTGGGCGCCGCCATTCAACTGGCGGCGGCCGGGGTGCGCGTCAAAATAATTGAACGGCTCCCCCTCATTGGCGGGCGCACTTCGACGATTGAAGCTGAAGGCTACAAGTTCGACCTCGGCCCGACGTTCTTTCTTTATCCGCGCGTGCTGAACGAAATCTTCAAATCGGCCGGCACGACCTTGGAGCGGGAAGTGGCAATGGTGCGCCTGGATCCGCAGTATCGGATTCAGTTTGGCGCCGGTGGCCAAATGGATTGCACGCCCAACGTGGCGGCCATGGCGAAGCAAATTGCCGCGCTTTCGCCTGCCGACGCACCGAACTTTCACAAATTCCTCGTCGAGAATCGCACCAAGCTGGCGCTCATGGAGCCGTGCCTGGAAACGCCGTTTAACGGCTGGGGCAGCATGTTGAACAAACGGCTGCTGAAGATGCTGCCGATGCTCCGGCCCCATCAATCCGTGGATGGTTATCTCCGGCGCTTCTTCAAGGATGAGCGCGTGCGCCTGGCCTTCTGTTTTCAGTCGAAATACCTCGGCATGTCGCCGTTTCGCTGCCCGAGCCTGTTCTCGATCCTCTCGTTTCTCGAATACGAGCATGGGGTGTGGCACCCCATGGGCGGCTGCGGCGCCGTGACGAAGGCGATGGCGCGGGTGGCGGAGCGGCTCGGGGTTGAAATGCTCCTGAACGAGCCCGTCGAAGAAATGCTATTTGCCGGTCGTCGCGCGGTAGGAGTTCGCACCGTCACCGGCACGCATCGCGCCGATGCCGTGGTCGTCAACGCCGATTTTGCCCGCGCCATGGAGCGCTTGGTGCCCGATCAACTGCGCCGCAAGTGGACGAACAAGCAGTTGGCGCGGAAAAAATATTCCTGCTCCACATTCATGATGTATCTCGGGGTCGAAGGCGAATTCAATTTGCCGCATCATACAATCCACATCGCAGAGAACTATGCGCAAAATCTCGATGAAATCGAGAATCGGCATGTGCTGAGCGACGATCCCAGCTTCTACGTTCAGAATGCTTGCGTCACCGATCCAACCCTCGCCCCGGCGGGCAAGAGTGCGCTCTACGTGCTGGCCCCGGTCACGCATCAACACCCAAACGTGGACTGGCCGCGCGAACGCGAGCGTTTCCGCAAGCTCTTGCTGCGGCAAATCGCCAAGGCCGGCTACGGGGACATTGAGCGCCGCATCCGGTACGAGCGCGTCATTACGCCGGCGGATTGGGATTCGCGCTACGAGATCTATCGGGGCGCCACGTTCAACCTTGCGCATACCCTCGATCAGATGCTCCACCTGCGCCCCCACAATCGCTTTGAAGACCTGGAGGGCGTGTATCTGGTGGGCGGTGGCACCCATCCCGGCAGCGGTCTGCCGGTGATTTTCGAGTCGGCGCGAATTTCCTCCAATTTGGTACTTCAGGATTTTGGCCTGAGCCAACCGCCCCTTCACCTTGGCGCGAATCAGCCACCGGCCGGAAGTCCGGCGACAGATTATGAAGCCGTCAACCAGTGACCAACCTCAGTATCGAATGGCGACTGGATTTGCCGATGGGAATGATTTCGTGGTCGCCACCAATTCGGCGGGTGACGAAATGCGTCGCGCCCAAGCGACATGGGCGGCGGTTTCGGTGCGGTCCCGCCTGCAAATCATCCGGTGCTTTCGGCATTTGCTCGCGGCGCAGGCCGATTCGGTGGCGATTGCCGCCGTCGGAGCCGGTCAGCGCCCGGCGGCTGAAGTCCTCACCGCGGAAATCATCCCGCTGGCCGACGCCGGCCGCTTCCTGGAACGGGCCGCGGAACAACTGCTCGCGCCCCGCCGCGTCAGACGTCGCGGACGTCCGCTCTGGCTCGATGGCGTGACCTCCGCCGTTCACCGCGAACCCTTCGGCTTGGTGCTTGTCATTGCGCCCTCGAACTATCCGCTATTTCTGCCCGGCGTACAGGTATTGCAGGCGCTCGTGGCCGGCAACGCTGTTCTGCTCAAGCCCGGCCCCGGGGGCACGGGAGCCGCGCGCGAACTTGTCCGATTGCTCAATGCCGCTGGGCTGCCTGCGGCGCTGTTGCGCGTTTTGCCTGAGCTGCCCGAAGCCGCCCAGGCCGCCATCCGCGCGGGGGTGGACAAAGTCTTCTTCACCGGTTCGGCGTCCACGGGCTCAAAAATCCTCGCCCAACTTGCGCCGCTCGCCATTCCGTCAGCGATGGAGCTCTCGGGTTGTGACGCCGTCATCATTCGCGCCGACGCCGATCTGGAGCTGGCGGTGCGGGCGCTCGTTTTCGGACTCCGGCTCAATTCCGGTCAAACCTGCATTGCTCCGCGCCGCGTGTTCGTGGCGCGGGCGGTGGCGACCGAATTTGAGGGGCGGCTGGCACAGGCGTTGGCCGCTGGTCCGCTGGTGACACTCGCTCCCGAGCCGCGTGAACGCCTGGCCGCGCTCCTTCGCGATGCCCTCGCACAGGGCGCGCACTTTCTTTCCGGCCACATACAGCCAAACGGCGACATTGTTGGCCCCGTTGTGGTTGCGGGCGTAAAACCGTCGCTGCCGCTGCTACGGGAAGACATTTTCGCACCGCTGCTGGCAATTCTTACGGTGGCGGACGACGAGGAAGCAATCGCTCTCGCCTGCGATTGTCCCTTCGCGCTGGGCGCCACGATTTTCGCCCGCGATAAAATCGCCGCCGGTTCGTTGGCGGCTCGCCTGAAGGTGGGCGGCGTTGTCATCAACGACCTGATTGCGCCCACGGCCGACGCCCGCCTGCCGTTTGGCGGCCGCAAACTCAGCGGGTTTGGCCTTACGCGCGGTCCTGAAGGGTTGCTGGAGATGACCACCACCAAAGTGGTCAGCCAGCGCAGCGGGCGTTGGCGTCCGCACTACGATGCGCCGCGCCCGGCCGATGCGGCGTTGTTTCGCGATTACCTTGGACTGGTTCACGGCGGAGGTTTTCGTCACCGGTGGGATTCGTTCCGCAAACTAATTGCGAACATCCTGCGCCGCAAAAAATCATGAAAATCAAAACCCCATTTGCCCCCGGGCGTTTAGTATTGCTCGGTGCGCTGCTGCTCATCGCTCCGGCGGCGCGCGGTGAATTGGCGCCGACTGATTGGCCGCAGTGGCGGGGGCCGAGTCGTGACGGTCATGTAACCGGACCGCAGTGGCCGGCAAGCTTCGCCAAGACTCCGCCCGAAAGGCTGTGGCGCGTCGAACTCGGCCCCAGTTACTCCGGACCCGTTACCTGGTCGAATCTGGTATTCACCACCGAGACCCTGGGCAAAGCCATCGAAGTGGTTCAGGCGTTTGATCGGACGACGGGCACGATGATCTGGCGAACGGAATGGGCGGGCGCGATCTCCGTGCCGTTCTTTGCCAAATCCAACGGCGATTGGATTCGCGCCACCCCCGCCTGTGACGGGGAGAGTTTGTTCGTGGCCGGCATGCGCGATGTGTTGGTCTGCCTCGAGGCTGCCACCGGGCAGGAACGCTGGCGCTACGATTTTGTGCGACAACTCAAGACCGAGGTGCCGACGTTTGGTTTTGTGTGCTCGCCGCTGGTGGATGGCGGGGCGGTCTATGTTCAGGCGGGCGCCGCGCTGGCCAAGTTGAACAAGCAGACGGGCGAATTGATCTGGCGCTCGCTTAAGGACGGCGGCGGCATGAATGGCAGCGCGTTTTCCTCCCCTGTGCTCGCGAACCTTGCGGGCCGCCGGCAGTTGATCGTCCAGACCCGGGAGAAACTAGCCGGAGTGGATCCGGCGGACGGCGCGGAGTTGTGGTCGCACAAGGTCGAGGCGTTTCGCGGGATGAACATTCTCACGCCGGTAGTGCAGGAGGATTTGGTTTTCACCAGCACCTACGGCGGCAGGACGCTGGCGTTCCGCGCGGAGCAAAAAGACGGGAAGTTCAGCGTGGCGCCGGTCTGGTCGCACAAGGCTCAGGGTTATATGACCACGCCGGTCGTGGTAAATGGCGTGGCGTATTATCATCTCAAAAGCCAGCGGGCGATGGCGGTCGAGGTTGCCACGGGCAAGGAGCGGTGGACGAGCACCGAGAGCTTTGGCAAATACTGGAGCCTTGTGGCGCAGGGCGAAAACCTGCTGGCGCTGGATCAAAACGGCTCGCTCTTTTTGCTCAAGGCCAATCCGGACAAACTCGACATCACGGATCGCATGAAAATCAGCGACGCCGAAACCTGGGGGCATCTGGCCGTGAGTGGCGACCAACTGTTCATCCGTGAATTGAAAGCGCTTGTGGCCTATCGCTGGAGCGAAGTCCGTCCAGTCCCGGCATTGAATTCGACCCCTCCCAATCCCTGAAATCAAATCCAGTGAACAGTTTATGAAAGCAAAAAAATCCGGAACGATTGGAATCATCGGCGGCGGTCTGGGCGGTCTGGCGGCTGCCTGCACGCTCGCCGCGCGCGGCTACCAGGTTGTTCTGTTTGAAGCCAACCCCTGGCTGGGGGGTAAAGCCGCCGAACTCAGCGAGCACGGGTTCCGCTTCGACATGGGGCCGACCATTCTCACCTTGCCCTCGGTGCTGCGCCGCATTTATGAAGAAGCCGGCCGGCGCATGGGCGATTACCTCGAAATGGTGCGGCTCGAACCGCAGTGGCGCTCGTTCTTCGAGGATGGGACGACGCTCGATCTGGTTTCCGATGCGGCGGTCATGGCGCAGAATCTGGATCGCCTGGCCCCCGGCGGCAAAGTCAGCGCAGGTTATCGCAAGTTTCAAGGGCTCGCCAAACGGCTCAACGATATCTCGCAACGTTTCTTCTTCTACAAACCCATTGGCGGCCTGGGTGACATGTTCAATGCGAAGAACACTTTCAATGCTTCAACTCTGAGCGACGTCCTGGCCATGCGCATGGGCCGCAGCGTGGCGAGTACGATCCGCGCGCACGTCCCGGATGAACGCGTGGCACAGATGCTCGACCACTACACGCAATATGTTGGATCGTCGCCGCTGAATTCGCCCGCCGTGCTCTGCGGCATTGGCCACATGCAATCCGACGAAGGCGTGTGGTATCCCATTGGCGGCACGCGCGCCGTGCCGCTGGCGCTGGCCAAACTGGCAGCCGAACTCGGGGTGCAGTTTCGCCCGAACACCCAAATCCGCCGGATTATTGTCGAGGACAAACGGGTGGTGGGGGTTGAAACTGCTGGGGGCGAGCGCATCGCACTGGCGGCCGTCGTGTCGAATATGGACGCCGTCCGCACGCATCGGGAGTTGATCGGCGGGGAAATCGGCCAGCACTTCAACGCGCGCCGCCGTTACGAGCCGGCCTGCTCGGGCGTGGTGCTGTATCTGGGGCTGAAGAAGCGTTACGAACACATCGCGCATCACAACTTCGTTTTCTCCCGCGATCACGAGGAGGAATTTGACGCGATTTACAAGCAGGGGGAACCGGCGCCCGATCCCACGGCCTATCTCTGTGCGCCGTCCCAAACGGAATCCGCCGTCGCGCCCGCCGGGGGCGAAGCCTTGTATGTTCTCGTTCACACCCCATACCTGCGGCCGCATCACGACTGGGCAAAAATGCTGCCGACCTATCGCCGCACCATCATTGATAAACTCAAGCGTACGGCGGGCATGGAAGATATCGAGAAGCGGATCGTGTTCGAGCGCACGCTGACACCGCAGGGCATTCACGACCGTTATCGCGTGCTCCACGGGGCCATTTACGGTTTGTCGAGCCACGGTAAATTCCTGGGCGCCTTCAAGCCGGGCAACCGCAGCAAGGATGTCTGCGGGCTTTACCTGGCCGGGGGCGCGGCGCACCCGGGACCGGGAATGCCGATGGTGATGATGAGCGGATGGATCGCCGGTGACACGCTGGATCAAGATGGCATTGTTCAAAGCCACGGCGCACGGCGATCAGTTTTGCCGCCGGTGGAACTCGCTGCGGCTTGATTCGCGTATCAATGCTTTATCCCAATGAAACCCGACTCATCCTCCGGGCCGCCATCCGCCTCCTTACCCAAGGGAGAAACGGAAGCGCAACGCATGGTGACCATCAACTTCGCCGGGCCAGCGACGGATGCGGAGCCCACCTTGGCCGCAACGCGGGATGCCCTTCTCCCGCAGCCCATCGGCCAAAGTCCAGATGCCGGAGAGTTGCACAGTCCCAGGACGGGTCGGCGCGCGTGTGCGGCCGCCTTACCGACCGTCTCCCAACCACTGCTGAGTTGGTTCACCTGGTATTCGCGGCGCTATCTCCGCCGGCATTTTAATTCGCTCCGCGTCCCCCGAGCGGGCCCGCGGCTGATGAAGACGGAACTACCGCTGGTAGTTTATTCCAACCATGCCTCGTGGTGGGATCCGCTCGTCGCGCTCTTGCTCGCAGGGGAATTTCTGCCGGGTCAGCGCGTGTTCGCCCCCATGGATGCCGCCGCGCTGGAACAGTATGGCTTTTTCAAGCGCCTGGGCGCGTTCGGTGTCGAGCAGGGCACGCGGCGGGGGGCGGCGCAGTTTCTCCGCTTGGCCCGGACGGTTTTACAGCAGCCGGATACGGTGCTTTGGCTCACGCCGCAAAGTCGTTTTGCGGATGCGCGGGAGCGGCCCGTGAGTTTCAAGGCCGGGATTGGTCATCTGCCCAAAGCGGCCGGCCAACTCTGCTTCGTGCCGGTGGCCATCGAATACGTTTTCTGGGCGGAGCGCCTGCCGGAAATTCTCGTGCGCTTCGGCGAGCCCTATGAAACCTGCGCCAAAGGCATGCAATTGGAGCCGCAGATGTGGACGGAGTTTTTTGCCGGCCAGCTGGCCGATACGCAGAATGCGCTTGCGGCAGAAGCCCGCCAGCGCCAGCCCGACAAGTTTCGTTGTTTATGGCGGGGACACTCCGGAGTTGGCGGTTGCTACGATCGTTGGCGGGCCCTGAAGGCCAAGTGGCGCGGTGAAACATTCCAGCCACAGCACGGCAAATTGTGAACCTCGAACCGCTCGCCCTCCTCGCGCTAATGCTCGCCGCCATACCTGGTGGGCTGTCCGTGGTGAATCTATTTTTCTACCGAAAACTCTCCGCCTCACGTCCATCGTTGTCATCGCATCGGGGCCGGAGTTTCGCGGACGAGATCGAGGGCCGCGGACGTTTATCCGTCCTGATTCCCGCCCGCAACGAGGAGGCCAACCTTCGCGGCATGCTGGAATCGGTGCTGGCCAACTGCGGGGCCGACTTTGAAGTCATCGTGCTCGACGATCATTCGACGGATCGGACCGCGGAAATCGTCCGCGGATTTGCGGCCGGGGATGCCCGCGTGCGATTGGAATTTGCCCCACCGCTGCCAGCAGGTTGGTGTGGCAAACAACATGCCTGCCACGTCCTCGCGCAGCGGGCAAAAAATCCGCTGTTGGTGTTCATGGACGCCGATGTGCGGCTCGCGCCGGATGGGCTGGCGCGGATGGCCGGTTTCCTGCAAACATCGGACATCGCGCTGGCCAGCGGGGTGCCGCGCCAGGAACTCGGCACGTTCTCGGAGCGGTTGCTGATACCGTTGATTCACTTTGTACTGCTGGGCTATCTGCCGATGTTCATGATGCGGTGGACCCAGCGGGCGGGATTCTCAGCCGGGTGCGGTCAGTTGTTCATTGCGCGCGCGGAGGCTTATCGCGCGACGGGGGGGCACGCACGGATTCGCACCACCTTGCATGATGGCGTCAAACTGCCGCGCCTGTTTCGTCGGGCAGGGTATCGCACCGACTTGTTTGATGCCACCGATCTCGCGAGTTGCCGTATGTATCAAACGAATGGCGAAACCTGGCGCGGTCTGGGCAAGAATGCCACCGAAGGCCTGGCGGCTCCCGGCGCGATCCTGCCCATGACCGCGCTCTTGCTCGGCGGCCAGGTGCTGCCGTTCGGGCTGGCGTGCCTGGCGCCATGGATGACGGAGCGCGCCCTGGTGCTGACTGGGCTCGCGATCGCTCTGGCCTACGGGCCTCGACTCCTCGCGGTCTGGAGGTTCCGGCAACCGCTCGGCGCCGCGTTCCTGCATCCGTTAGGTGTGATCGCGTTGGTGGCGATTCAATGGCTCGCCCGCATCCGGCAATTTGCGGGGAAGCCTTCGGTCTGGAAGGGGCGCAGCTACAACCCGGGTGGCGTGGCCGAACCGGTCAATGTCGCATGAAGATCATTCTTTCGTTGTTTTGCCTGGGCGTGAGCCTACTCACGAGCGCGGCGCCGAAACCGGCCCCGGTAACCACTGTCACCCATGCTCCCGCTTGTATTGAACTGAAAGATCAATTTGATTCGCCTCAACGACTTTCCTTCCCGACCACCAATTTCACGGTGCTGACCATTGCCGACCATAAGGGGTCGGAGCAAATTGCCGGCTGGGTCCGCCCGATCAAAGCGCGCTATGGCGCGCAGGTGGCCATCCACGGGATTGCGGATGTCGCCGCAGTGCCGGGCTGGTTGCGTAGTCCGGTCCGCAGGAAGTTTCGGCAGCGGCAATCCTATCCCGTCATGCTCGACTGGTCAGGTGACACCGTGAAAGCCTTTGCCACTGCGCAAGATTGTGTCAACGTCTTCGTCCTGGATGAACGGGGGCGGATTCTCAAGCGGTTCCGCGGCGAAGCGAAACCGGGCGCGTTGGAGGAATTGTACGCCACCCTGGACCAGGCGCTGGCCGCAAATAGGCCTCCGGGGGCGAAGAAATGAAACGCCCCAATTTCAGCCGTGAGAGCGGGTCTCCCGTCGCCCTCGTTTGGTTTCGGCTCGATCTGCGACTGGCGGACAATCCGGCTCTGGCCGCAGCGATCCAGCGGGGCGGCGCGGTTGTGCCGGTCTTCATTCACGCGCCGGACGAGGAAGCGCCATGGTCACCGGGCGGCGCGTCGAACTGGTGGTTGCATCAATCGCTCAAGTCGCTGGACGCCTCGCTCCGGGAACGGGGTTCGCAATTGATCCTCCGACGCGGCCCGACGCGGGAGACGTTGCAAGCGCTCGTGCACGAGACCGGCGCCACCTCAGTGTTCTGGAATCGTCGCTATGAACCGGCCGTTATAGCGCGGGACACAACGGTGAAGGATGCCCTGCGCCACGCCGGACTCATGGCCGAAAGCTTTAACGCCGCGTTGTTGCACGAGCCCTGGACGATTCAAAACCAGAGCGGCAAACCGTTCCGGGTCTTCACGCCGTTTTGGAAGCATTGCCTTGCGCAGCCCGCTCCCGTGATGCCATTGCCCGCACCGCGTCAACTCACCGCCCCTGTACGATGGCCCAAGTCGCTCTGCCTTGCCGCACTGGAACTGGAGCCGAAGATTGATTGGGCCGCGGGCTTAAAGACCGCGTGGCAGCCGGGTGAGGCTGGCGCCCACACGCATCTCAAGCGGTTCCTCCATGCCGCACATGCCAACTACAGCGATCATCGGAACCGTCCCGACTTGGCCGGCACGTCGCGGCTCTCGCCGTATCTCCACTTTGGTGAGTTCAGCCCTCGTCAAATCTGGGCGGCCCTCCAACATCGCGCGGGGATCGGCGGAGCAACCGACTGGCGGTCATCACAATTCCTCACCGAGGTTGGCTGGCGCGAGTTTGCCCACCATCTGCTGTATCATTTTCCGCAGACCCCGCTGACGCCGTTGCGGGACGATTTCAACCGGTTTCCCTGGCGCAAGGACGCGGCGTTTTTCGCCGCCTGGCAAAAGGGAAGGACGGGTTATCCCATCGTGGACGCGGGAATGCGTGAGTTGTGGACGACCGGTTGGATGCACAATCGGGTGCGGATGATTGTGGCCTCGTTCCTCGTGAAGGATCTGCTGCTGTCATGGACCGAAGGCGCCCGGTGCTTCTGGGATACGCTGGTGGACGCCGATCTCGCGCAAAATACCCTCGGCTGGCAATGGACCGCGGGGTGTGGCGCGGACGCCGCGCCGTACTTCCGCGTGTTTAATCCGATCAGCCAGGGAGAGAAGTTTGATCCGCGAGGCGATTACGTTCGGCGGTGGTGTCCGGAACTAGCGAAACTTCCCGACGCCTGGCTGCACCAACCCTGGCACGCCCCGCCGGAAATCCGCTCCACTGCCGGCATCGTCCTCGGGCGCAATTATCCCGAACCGATGGTCAGCCACGCCATTGCACGGGAGGTCGCCCTCGAGGCGTTTGCGAGCCTCAAAAGCCGATGAGAATACGGGCAGCGAACTCGCGTTCGGCGCGCCGTCTTTATCGAAAAGCCGGTGCTTGGTTCTTGACGGCGGCGGAAAATCTGATTGCATAAACTACAAATGAAAATTGGATTTCTTGCAATATTGGCTGGGCTTGCGCTGGGCATGACCGGCTGCGTCAACACCGTCACCGACCAGAAGACCGCGGGCGTGTATTTGTCGCGGGACAAGGTTGAAGGCCGGTATAAATTTCCCCTGAATACGGTGTTCGAGGCGTCCCGCAAGGCGCTTCAAAGCCTGGGTCAAGTCACGCGCGAATCCACGCTGCTGGAAAGCACCAATCAGGTGCGGGCCCTCGAGGGTAAAGTGCGGGATACCGATGTGTGGATTCGTATCGAGGCCGTGGATACCCAGGTCACCGCCGTGATTGTTCAGGCCCGATCGACCTGGATCGGCAGCAACGTTCCGGTCGCGCATGAGGTGGAAAAACAAGTCGCCTTGGAACTGGCGCGCTAATCTCGACCAGTCGAGGTTCGCGATCCAGTTTTTGCCCCGTTCCGGACGTTGCAGACACGGTTGCCAACCGGCCAGTTGATGGCCGTCCACTGACTAACAGTCGGTTCGGCTTCGTTCTTGACGCCCCTGTTGGATTTGATTGCATCGTTGCTATATGAAAAAGGAAACTTTTGTGGTTCTCGCCGCCGTGGCGCTTTGTGTTCTGGGTTGCGTAAGCACCGTCACCGATCCGCAGCCCGGCAGCATGTCCGGCTATCGCGACCGGGTGGAGCGCCGGTATGATCGCCCGCTGACCGACGTCTTCGCGGCGGCGAAGCGGGCATTGATCAGCTATGGAAATGTTACCGCGGAAAGTTCTTTTGCCACCGGCACCAACCAGGTGCGCACCCTGGCGGGTGTCGTGAATAAAACCAAGGTGTGGATGCGGATTGAAGGCGTGACGCCCGCCATAACTTCGGTGACGGTACAAATGCGCGCCGCGCTCGGCGGTACCGACCTGGCCATGGCAAAAGATCTGGAGGACCGCATCGCGCTGGAGCTCGCGCCGTAGCCTTGCTGTTTACGCTGGGTTTCGTGTCGCAAGCCGGGCCGATTGCCATCAGCCCCGGGGCGGAGGCCAGCGGTGGTCCGAAGGCTCAGTTTCCAGCCAGCCGCCGCAAATAGTCGAAGGAAAAAATCCCGCTGTTGTGGCCGTCCCGCCAAACTGGCTGAATGGCATAGCCGCCTACCGGCGCGAAGCTCACCAGTTCAAAAGCTGTCCGAGGCAACGGCTTGTCCGGTGACTTGTAGAGGTTGCCAAGAATGTCCACTTCGCCGTTGCAGCCCGCGCATGGGCAAGCCCGCCGCAGTTTTTCCAACGCGACGAAACTCTCCGTGCCGTCGTCCCAGCGGATCGCCAACTCGTTCCCAATGCCTTGTACATCCAATGCTCGCATGGCCAGAGGCTATGAAACCACGCCGCCTAAAACAAACGCGATCGTTCCCGCTGAAGGTCGGTCCCAAAAATCGGCGTGGGCATTTGCGGACAATCCAGCTACCATGCTTTGGAAAACGATGCTATGAACGACGATTTACAGACCCGCATCCAGGCGGCGCTCGCCAATCCGCAGAATTTGGGTGAGCTGGCCGACGCCGACGCCGTGGGCACGGTCGGCAATTCGGATTGCGGCGAGATGCTGCGGATGTGGGTCAAGTTCAAGCAACAGGACGGCAAACGGGTCATTGACCGCGCCACGTTTCAATCCTTCGGGTGCGAGACGGCCATTGCCGTCGCGAGCCTGGCGACGGAATTGATCCGGGGCAAGACCGCCGAGGAAGCCCTCGCCCTCAAGACGGAAGAATTGGCCGGCGAACTGGGCGCGCTCCCGCCGATGAAAATTCACTGCGCCCAACTGGTTGAAGGCGCCTTGCGCTCCGCGCTCGCCCCGGCGGCGGTTTCGCCCAAACCATTGGCGGAATCCAAACCGATCCCGCCCGCCACCGCGCCCACCTTGCTCGACAGCTTTGCGCAACCCAAAGCGGGGGGCGTCAAAATCACTTTCTTGGAGCCGTGACCGGGACGATGAACGCCGCAAATTCCGAGTGATGATGCGGCGGGATCCGCGCCTTGAACTTCGCCAGCTTGCCCGTGTAACGCCGCTCAATCACCTGTCCGACCTGGTGGAGGCGGGCGATGACCGCCGCCTGTTCATGCGGGATGCGCAGTTCCAGGAATTCGCGCACGGGTCGCAACTGCGTGCCCAATTCCGCGAGCAGGACCGGGATGCCAGCGCCCGTCACCGCGGAAATGGCGACGGCATTCGGGTGTTTCTCCCGGAACCGCCCCAGGGCTTCCTTGCTGCCGTTGAGCTGGTCAATTTTGTTGAGCACCATCAGCGTCGGTTTTTCGCCGGCGCCGATTTCGGCCAGCACCGCGTTCACCGCCGCGATCTGTTCCTCCGCCTGGGGATGACTGACGTCCACGACGTGTAACAATAAGTCGGCTTCCACGACTTCTTCGAGCGTGGCCTTGAAGGCCTCGACCAGGCCGTGGGGTAGTTTGCGAATGAACCCCACCGTGTCCGTGAGTAAAACGTTTTGGTTCGTCGGCAAACGCAGGCGGCGGGTCGTGGGATCAAGCGTGGCGAACAGGATGTCCTTGGCCAGCACCCCCGCCCCCGTGAGCTGGTTGAGCAGGGTGGACTTGCCCGCATTCGTATAGCCGACGATGGACGCGAGCGGCCAGAGGCTGCGCTGGCGGCCACTCCGTTGCACCGCGCGATGCTGGCGCACGGCGTCGAGGTCGCGCGTAATCCGGTCAATGCGCTCGGAAACCTTTCGCCGGTCGGCTTCCAACTGCGTTTCCCCTTCGCCGCCCCGCATGCCGATGCCGCCCGATTGCCGCGATAAGTGCCCCCAAAACCGCGTCAGCCGCGGTAACAAATGTTGGAGTTGCGCCAGTTCAATCTGCAGCTTGCCTTC